>DATEBC010000177.1:0-6103 GCA_035288065.1 Sedimentisphaerales bacterium
GCTTATCCCCGTCCATCTGCGACAGTGCGGTATAAAGCGTCGTGCTTTTTCCGGAGCCGGTCGGCCCTGTAACTAGCATAATGCCGTGCGGCAGCGCAACCTGCTCGGCAAAAGTCGCCATACTGTCCGGCTCCATCCCCAACTGATCCAGACCGCGCAAAATCGACTTGCTGTCCAACACGCGAATAACCACTTTTTCTCCGTGACTCGTCGGCAGCGTCGAGACCCTCAGATCGATCTCCCGGCCGCCCACAATCACCGAAATCTTCCCGTCCTGCGGCAAACGCCGCTCCGAAATATCCAGATTCGCCATAATCTTGATGCGAGACACGATGGCCGGATGCATCTTCAGAGGAGACTGCATCATCTCGAACAGCACCCCGTCTATTCGATACCGCGTCCTCATCGACTTGCTCTTCGGCTCGATATGTATGTCACTGGCCCCTTCGCGTATCGCGTTGCTTATCACGTAGTTCACGAATTTGATCACAGGCGACTGACCGGCCATCCTTTCCAGGTCTTCCGATTCCTCCTCTTCGTCCTGCACGACCTCAACGTCGGTCATATCGCTGATGATCTCGTCCAGGCTGCAATCGACTTTCTCAACCTGCTGCAACGAATCGCAGACTGACTCGATGTCTTCACGGCTGCAGACCACGGCTCTGACATCCATCTGTGTTTGCCTTTTTACGTCCTCTATCGCAAAGACATTCCCCGGCTCGCTCGTTGCCACTATCAGCACGCCCTCTTCCTGCGCTATGGGGCAAACATACGAATCTCTTATGTAGTCAATTTCGAGCATCTCGAAGGCCTTTGGATCCACGTCATCAGCAGTTATGTGCCGAAACTCCATATCGTAGAGCTGCGCCTTGGCCGCGAGGATATCGGCCATCCCAAGCCGGCAGAGCTCCGCCGCCAGATCGGCGCCGTCCCGCGATGGATTCGCCTTCCGGCGACTGCGTATCTCGGCCTGCTGGCGCTCGGTTATCTTGCCCATCTCGAGCAGAACATCGACTATGTCATAGACGTGCGACTCGCTGGCCTTGTCCGGAGAATACAACTCGCTCAGACCCTGAACATTCTGATCCGAAGAAGTCGCGTCCCCGCTCCACAAAGGCTGCAACGCCCGGCTTGACGCCGAAAAATCGCTCTTATTTCCAAATCCGAAAGGTAGTCTCATTCTTCCGTCAGCTTTAGAATTATTTCCACTTTTTCGCCGGCGCCTGCCGAATCAGATCCGCCGTCCTGCGGGTTCCACAACAGCTTTACGAAATTGCCCGCCACCTGAGTAATAGTGAAATCCCCGATCGAATCGCCCTCGTAAAAGAACCTGCTGTCTATCATGCACGAGTTCTTGCCCTCCGACTGCATGATCGTAAGCAGGTTCAGTTTGTCCGCCTGCTCCTGCGCCTTCTGACGCCGAACGGCCTGATGGTCAACCTGCATGACCTGTGCGACCGCTCCAACTTCCGCCGTCGGACCGGCAACGAACGTCTCAAGCTCAAACGGATTCTTTACAAGCTCGTTCACATCCACCTGCGGAACATCGGAAAATTCATTAAATTTCCCAACCAGATCATCCATTTTGCCGAATATCTCGGTCTTTGCGCCGGTGATTCTTGCGATCGCCTGTTCGATGTCGCTTGAGTTGGCGTCGCTCGAAGCGGCACCGGCAGACTGCGGAGTGGTCTTCTTAACCATAAACCAAATACAGACCAGGCCCGCGGCCAGCAGCACGGCGAGCACCACGGTGCTCCTTCGAACACCGCCGGGCGTCGTCGATACCGCGATGAAATCCTGATTGCATTCCTGCGATCCCTCGGACGTTTTGCCCGCGCCGGCGTCCTTCTCGGCAGGCAAATCGTCAAAGCCTTGCTCTCGTAAAAATGACAACATAGTCAGGCCCCGTCAAAAAAGTTTCCTCTTCGTATTATCAAGCAATTCGACTGCTCAATGCCGTAAATGCAAAACTGCGTCCGAACGTCAGCCAGTTTCATGCTGGAAGAATATGCTCACTACGAAATCAGCGGTAATCCTCCCCTCGTCTTCGGCCTCCTTGTCGATTTGAAGCTCGCGTATCTTCATTATTCGCGGCAGCTTCTCCGTCTCAAGAAGGAACGAATAGAACGCCTTGAAATTCCCTTCCAGCTCCATTTTCAGAGGCTGTTCTATGTACCCGCCGTTGTCCTTGCTCGCAAGGGTCCGGATTGTCTTAGGCGTAAGCCCTTCCTTCTGAGCAATCACGGTAACCTGCTCGAGCACCTCGTGAATCTTGCTCTTCGGCGGCAGTCTGCTCTCGAAGAAAACGATCGCCTCTTCCAGTTGTTCGAGCTGTTTTGTCAGGTCCTCCGCCGCCGCCGTTGCCTTTTCATATTCTCCCAGCTTGGTGATCTTCATGTCAACGCGAGACTTCGCCTCAGCCAGATTTCTGTTGGCCGGCTTGATCATGCACTGATACCCAACAACCGTCAGCCCGAGAATCAATGCGAAAAATACAGCCTTTCGTAATCCGCCCGTCATAATTTCGCCCTCGATTTATCGTTCGTTGATTTCACTTTCCTAATGCAGCAGCCTCACGCCGCGCCCGTTAGAATCTATACACCGACTCCTCGGCGCCGGTGCGGATAAGGTCAACATCCTCAGCCGTCAGATGAATCTCCTTGCCGAGCATCGCTTTGAGCTTGAACTGCCTGAATATCGTGTCTTTGACCTTGTACTCCTTCGACTCCACCAGCGCAACGTTGTCCAGCAACTGTGACGTGCTCAGGCGTTCGATGTACGCCGCCACCTGCAGGTCGCTCGGAGCCATTCCGCCGATATTAATCTCCGTCTCCAGGGTATTTTCCTGAGAGAGCCGAGCCTGTGGCTGCTCGGCTATCTTGGATTGAGCCGCCTGGTATTTGCTTGTCGGGGCCGCAGCAGTGCTTCCACTCTTAGGCTGCTTCTGAATCAGGTTCAAATCCAGCAGCGAAACCCCCGCCGGAAGACTGTTTGTCAGCGACGCCAAAACTACACTCCTCGGCACCGGCTCCAGCAGCTCCGCAGTCGTAAGCGCCGTCTTCATCATGGCCTTGCGCCTGCTCTGCAGCTCCTCGAACTGCTTTATCGACTTCTGCACGCTGGTTAGCCTGCCGTTGATAACACTCTCCTGATCCCGGCACGCTCGCTGACGTATCTTTATGAACCCGAACGATCCCCCAAGCCCCGCCATCACCAATGCAAGAAGAACAAGACACATCACATTGGTCCGGCGCGACTCCCCGCTTTGGACATAATCATCAGGCACAAAGTTTATGTTGAGCATCTTAAACCTGCCTCCGAAATAATACTCGGCCTATTATTGGTTCACTAATCATAGTACTCTGTAACAATCGAATCTATAAGTTGTAAGTTGTCATTCCGCACTTGATGCGGAATCCATTTCTTTAGAATCTGGATTCCCGCTTTCGCGGGAATGACAAGCCACAAATACAAATGTGATACCGTAATAGTATCGCCGCTTGGATCTCTTCGCGGCGGTCTAAGTCTTTACATCCCCTACGACAAACTCAGCCCGAACGCCGTCGTCCAGTTTAGTTGCTCCTTCCGTAACGAGGCTTCCTGTGAAGACTCCGACCTTCTGTCAATTCCCAGGCGATAAGGCTCTTCAATCTCCACGGCAGCGAGGCAATCGCCGGTTTGCGCCGGCATCTCGAGCTGCCTGGCAATCGCGGCACAGATGTCCCTGCCAACCGCCCGGCCCGTCAGGAAGATCACACGCTCTATCTGAGCGTTTCGGTGTATCGAGCTGAACTGCCGTCGGCAGCCCGTCAGATCCAGAACCAGCCTGCCAACCGCATCGTCGTCCAACTGCCCGGCGCCTATCGAAATCGACCGCGCAAAAAGCAGATTCTTATGACGACAGATCACAACGTTGGTCCTGTCCTGCTCGATGCAGATCAGCATCACCGCCGCCTCTATGTCCGATTTGCGCCGCCCGAAAAAGCGAGTGTAGCAGTTCACCAGCGCCAACGGCCAGACCGCGATAGTCTTTATGTGGAGGTTCGCCTCCTCGTATATCGCAAGATGCCTATCGATGATCTTGCGCTCGGTCGCCATTACAAGCACATTGTCCTCGTCGGTGCGGATGCACTTTATCATCAGGTTCTCTCTTGCCGCCTCGAACGGCAGCCGCGACTTTATCTTGGCGAACACAACCTCGTCCAGCTTGCCGTCGTTCGCTTTCGATACCCGCACGTGGTCGATGAATAAGTCCCCGGGGGGAATTGAAGCGGTGATGTCCTTCCCCTGAAAGTCGCCGTTGGCGGTCAACAGGCGGATTGTCTGGATCGCCCATCTCTGCCAACCGGCCGTCCCGGGCTCTACATCGTTGGGGCGGTCCTCGTTTCGGCCCGCAACCAGCTTCACACCCTTGCCGTTCTCTGCCAGCTGACCCAGCCGCATGTAGTCGTTCCCGATATCCACGCCGATCGAATACGGGCGCAATCTGGAGAATCCTAACATAAAGCTCACCTGCAAAACCTCATCATAAGCTGCGACCTGCCCGCCGAGCATCGCATCGCAAGCACGCAACAACCGACAAATCGCACCTAATCCGTTACTCGGATACATCGGGATTCCAGCTTCACGCCTGTATCAAATTCCCCTTCTCTGCACCGCCGATACACGCGCCGATGCCCGGATACCCCGTTGATGCCAATTAAAATATAGAAAACAGTCCCCCCATAAGCCAAACCACACTTGGAATATTACCCCCGCCGTCCAAAGAAAATAGCCCCACCCGGCCCTTGTTCCAATAATATCAACCCCACCCCACGCCTTATGGGACCCCAACAACCCCCCGAAAAACACACCAACTCACTCCCATCACCCCCGTTTACCCGTCGCCCGAACTTGTCCCATAGGGACGGCGACGCTCTCACCCGGTTAATGAGAAAAGCAATCATCCGCCATCGGCGGACTGTCTGATCCGAATGCTCCTTGCGTGCGCATCCAGCCCCTCAACCTCAGCCAGCCGAATAATATCCTCCGCACTCGCCGCCAACTGCTCGGCGCTGTACTCAATAATGCTCGTTGACTTGATAAAATCGTTGGCGCTTAATGGACTGAAGAACTTGGCAGTCTGCCCGGTGGGAAGCGTGTGGCTCGGCCCGGCCCAATAGTCTCCAACCGCCACCGGCGAGTATTCGCCGATGAATATCGCCCCCGCATTAGTGATCTGGTCGGCTATTTCCCTGCTCGCGTCTCCACAATGGATTTCTAAATGCTCGGGCGCAAAACTATTTGCTCGCTCAATTAGACTCTCGATATCCCGGAAAACAACGATTGCAGATAAGTTGAGCAGACACTCTCTCGCCTCATTGCCGCGCTTCAATTGTTTTAGTTGCTCCCTCAATTCTTCGACGATTTCATTCGCCAAGGTCTCAGAAGTCGTAAATACTATCGCGCTTCCAGGGGAATGTTCCGCTTGGCTCAGCATATCCGCGGCCACCCAACCGGCATTGGCTTGGTCATCGGCGATTATGAGGACTTCGCTGGGCCCGGCAATCGAGTCGATTCCCACGTGGCCAAAGACTTCCAGTTTCGCAGTCTGCACCCACCGGTTCCCCGGCCCGACAATTTTATCCACCTTCCTCACGCTGTCCGTCCCGTGCGCCAGAGCGGCCACTGCCTGCGCCCCGCCTATACGATATACTTCCTCAAGCCCCAATTCATAACAAACGGCAAGAATTACAGGATGAATGCTCCCTTTGTATCTCGGCGGAGAAACGACCGCAATCTCCTCGACGCCGGCTACCTGAGCGGGCGCCGCGGTCATGATCACCGTGGAAGGCAGCGGCGCCGCAGCGCCCGGCACACAAATGCCTACCCTTCGTATCGGCGTGTATCTTATGCCGGTATGTCCCGATAGATTTGATTTGCATCCGACAAAGATTCCCGTTTGATATTTCCTCACATTCTCGATTGCTTGCCTGATCGAACCCAGAAGCTTTTTATCAATTTCTTTGTGAGCCTGCGCCAGCTCCTTCTCACCAACTCGGAATTGACCCGGCACAAGCTTGACCCCATCGAACTTCTCCGTGAACTCCTCTATGGCTCGATC
>DATEBC010000178.1:0-4978 GCA_035288065.1 Sedimentisphaerales bacterium
AGGCCCGTGATGATGCCGGCCTTGATTTTCGAGCAGACATTCAGCAGGGCCTGGAAATCTCCGTACCAGAGATTCAGGTTCGATGTTTCTATGGCATATTGGGAGCGTTCCTGACTCTTGGCCATAATCCTATCACCCGAAAACACCGTGGACATAGTCGTAGGTAAGCTGGTTGCCCGGGTTATCCGAGAACATCTTCTCAGTCTCACCGACCTGGACCACTTTGCCCATGTTCAAAAAGCACGTCAAATCCCCGAGCCTGCGGGCCTGTTGGACAAGATTTGTAACAAGAATGATGGTCATTTTCTTCTTCAGCTCGACCAGGACATCCTCGATACGCATGGTGGTTACAGGGTCAACCGCAATAGAAAACTCGTCCAGGCAAAGAATCTCCGGGTCATGCGACAGTGCCCGCGCTATCGTAAGCCTTTGCTGCTGCCCGCCTGAGAGCATCGTGCCGAGGCTTTTGAGACGGTCCTTGACCTCGTCCCATAATGCCGCCTGTCTCAGACTCCTTTCGACAATCTCATTAAGCTCCCTCTTGGCGTGTTTGCCTGCAATTCGCGGGGCATAAGCCACGTTGTCGTAGATTGAGAGGGGCAGCCCTACAGGTAGAGGGAATACCATACCGATTTTCCTTCTAAGCCCATAAACGTCGCGAATGCGTTTCGTATTCCGGCCGTCAATGAATATCTGCCCCTTGACGGACGCACCGACCTCGATCTCAATAGTCCTGTTTATGCTCTTGAGCAACGTGGTCTTGCCTGAATTGGCAGGGCCTATGATTGCATAGATCCCGGACGAGGGAATAGACAGGGACACATCGTCCAGTGCAATCTTGCTGCCGTAACGAACAGTCAGGTTTTTGATTTCTATGCTGCCGGTCTCCGGCATAATACTACCATTTCTTTCTGTTGCGTATTCGTGTCCGCAGCACAATTGCTATCGTGTTGAATGCCAGCACAAAGCCGAGCAGTACGACGGCAGTTGCGTAAAGCATTGACTCCGGCACGCCGGGCACTTGCGTGGAAATCGTGTGGAGGTGATAGGAAAGCGCCATACATTGCTCCGTCGGCTTGTAGGGGAACAAATCACCGCGCCGGACAAACTTGAAGAAAACTGCCCCCGTGAACATAATCGGCGCCGTCTCGCCCGCCGCCCGGCAAACCTGAAGAATGATTCCCGTGAGAATGCCGCCGATCGAATTCGGCAGGACGATAGAGCGGATTGTCTGCCATCGGCTTGCGCCAAGATTCCAACATGCCATCCTGAATGTCGCCGGAACAGCCAAGAGGGCTTCCTTGGTGGATACAATTATCACAGGAAGCGTCATTATCGCCAGCGTCAACGACGCCGAAAGTATCGATTTGCCTAATCCCGCAAAAGCAACAAAAGCGCCTAATCCGAACAGTGCATGCACGATGCTCGGCACGCCCGCAAGGTTGACCACGGCAAGATTGACTATCCGCGTGAACCAGTTGTCGCGAGCATACTCATTAAGGTAGATGCCGGCCATCACGCCCACGGGGACGGCAACAAGCAGAGAGAATGTTACGGTGTACATCGTCCCCACCAAAGCCGGCCAGATGCCGCCGCTTCTCATCCCCTGCTTGGGCACGTCCGTTATGAAATCCCACGAAAGACTGGGCCATGCACGGATAATCAGGCAGCTTATCAGAACAACCAGGGGAATCAGGATCATTATGGACATCGCACCGAAGATCCATTTCACAATCCTTTGGGCGCGCAGCTTCCTGTTGATTAGTTCAGTGGCCGCGAACAGATTCTTTGCTTTGTCGCTATTCTTCACTATTTCCTCTTGCGAATTCCTTTTACTATCAGGTCCGCTGTGACGTTAATCACAAAAGTAACGGCAAATAAGACTATTCCGATAACAAAAAGGGCCTGGTAATGCAGCGCTTCCGGAGGGAATGTGCCGTCCGGATTTGCTCCGAGCCTGGGCGCCTCTCCCATTTCTGCGGCAATCGTTGCAGTGAGCGTTCTGACGGAATCCAGCACGTGAAAGAACGGGGCCTTCCCATCAAAAGGAATGTTGATCGAATGTCCCGTGCACATCAGCACCGCCATAGTCTCACCGACGGCACGGCCAACCCCGAGAAGGACCGCAGCGAGCAAACCGCTTTTCGCCGCCGGCAGGATGACTTTGCGCACTAATTGCCACCGTGTTGCGCCCAGGGCTTCAGCCGCCTCGATATAAGTATCGGGCACGGCGCGAATCGCATCCTCGGCGATGGTGACGATGATAGGCACGCTCATCAGCCCGACTATGACCCCGGCATTGAGCACGTTCAGGCCGATAGGGGCGCCCGTCAGCTTGATGATCAAGGGGTTCATAACCATTAGTCCGATGAATCCCCACACCACCGATGGAATTGCGGCCAGAAGCTCAATCAGAATCTTCATCACCTCTCTCGTTTTCTTGCCGCAAAACTCGGCAATGAAGATGCCGGCGCCCAGGCTGAAAGGCACGGCTACAAGCATTGCAACAAGCGTAACGGTCCCCGTGCCTATCAGCTGTGCAAGAATTCCGTACCGCTTGTTCGATGCCGACGTCGGATACCAGTCGGCGCTCAGGAAAAACTCCTTCGCGTCAAATGCGTCTCGGAGAAATGGAGCCCCTTCACGAAATACAAAAAAGAATATGCCAAAGACGAAAATGACCGCACTGACGCCGCACAGAAAAATGAGGCTGACGATGGTGCGCTCACTTGCCACGCCCAGGATGCGCCGCAGACGAGTTAAGAAAGAATAAACAGGTCCGCGCAGCACGCACAGTATAGGCCTGATGCGAGACCCCAATGAAGCAGCTCGCGGCTTATCTGCTGGGCTGTGCTTTTGATTTCGCGGCATGGCGTCTTTTCCTCTTGGCGCCCGGAATCTACTTGCCGCCCGCTGAAACCGGGATATAGCCTGATTTGGCTACGATTTCCTGGCCCGCAGGTGAGAGAATCCACTCAATGTATTCCTTTGCAGCGCCTTGCGGCTGGCCGAGCGTGTACATAAGCAGCGACCTGGCAAGGGGATAATGACCTGCCGCTACGTTCTCCAGCGATGGCTCATAAGCGGTCTTGCCCTCTCCGGCAGATAGTTTCACAAACTTCACCGCGTCCGTGGCGTAGCCCATTCCGCTGTAGCCTATGGCGCCCATGGTCTTGCCGACCAGCTCGACGACGTCTTTTGAACCGGACATATCGCGTGAGCCGGGCTTGTAGTCCTTGTTGCCGAGCACCACCTCCCGAAAATAGAAGTATGTCCCCGAGCTGTTCTGCCGGCTGACCCTGACAATTTCATCATTGCCGCCCGCCGCCTTGATGTCTATGTTCAATTGAGACCATTTGTCCGCCGGTCCGCCTTCCGCATAAACTGAGGCAAGCTGCTCAAGTGTAAGACTCTCAACAGGATTATTCTTATGCACATATACGGCCAAAGCGTCATAACCAACCACCCATTCAACCGGCTCTTTCCCGGCATTCCGTTTGACCTGCTCCTTTTCCGAATCCGTCATGTCCCTGCTGCTATTGGCAATATCGACGATTCCCTGCATCATGTCGCGGATGCCGACGCCTGAACCGCCGCCGGCCACTTCGACCGATACTTCCGGCTTGACCTTCTGATACTCCTCCGCCCACATCTGAGCCAGATTGACCATCGTATCCGAGCCTGAGTTGGAGATGACCGCCTTTTGCGGCCCGGTCGTCCCCTTGTCGCCTTTACAGCCGCACATACTCACCGCCACGCCAACAGCCATTACGCACTCAATTAGTCCCTGATTCCAATTCTTCATTTACTTTCTCCTGTGTCAAAAGACTGGCTTTGAATGTGGGATTCATTCATTTTCGGTAGTTTTAGCCTAACGTTAAGACAGCATTTGTCAATGGCTATGCCATGGCTTAACCACAGTGCGCAGACTACAAGAACTCTGTTAGTATTGCGCTAATATTGTGTTAAAATCCTGTTAAGAATCTGCGAGAATTTGTAAGCTCCGTCTGAGAAGCCTCCTATTTGAACTTGAAGAGCAGGTCGCCCTGCAATCTTCGGTAATCGAAGCTTCTGCCCGCGGTGCTGGCTCTATCCTCGTTGAGGAAGTACGTCACAGCGGCCTGGACATTCTTCGACACCTGGTACGTCAGGCCGAATGTATGACCCTTGCCGTCGGTGCCGCCGCCGATGAAGTCGGAGTCGTTCATTGCGCCGACCGTCGCATCGGCCTGAATGTCCCTGTACATGTACGATCCCTCCCAGCTGCCCGGGTCGCTGACTTTGTTTACCTTGGCGCCGATCAGCCAGCCCGTATCCTCGTTCGAGGTTGCATTGATGTTCTGAATCCAGTTGCCGAAGAAGCTAAGCGGGGTGGCGCCGCATTTCGTGGCGTACTCGCCGAAGACCTCGAATACGTCATAATCATTCGTATAGAGGGGCGTGAGGCCGCCCGAATTGCTGTTGCCCAAAAAGCCGGTGCCGCCCCAGGTAGCCGGCAGACTCCCATAGCCCTTTATGCCGCCGAAATCATAGTAGCTCACTCCCGCAGTAACCTTGTCGGGATTCCCGATCGTATGAGTAATCATAGCCTGGGCGCCGAACAGAGAAGGATCGGCCGCGCTGCCGGAACCCTCATCGACCCAGAACCCGCCGCCGGCCAGACGCAGCGTGTCACGCTCATTCAGAGCCCGCTCGAAGGTGAATCCAATACCTTCCGGGTTCAGGTCGCCGTCGAAGATCAACTGGTTTCCGCCCACCATATAGAAGGGGTTCTTGATCTTGCCGCCATAGACGTTCAGACCCTTGACCGCCGCCGGATGGTAGTCGAAGTACGCCAGGTCCAGCCAGATATCTTTGCTCGAGAAGCTGCTGTCGAGGGTCTGGTTGGTCGAGGTCGGGTCTGCCGAGCCGCTGGCGAGTCTAAAGCCCAGGCCCCATTCATCGTTAAGCGTGGCCTCAAGCATGAGACGCGCACGGA
>DATEBC010000179.1:0-3607 GCA_035288065.1 Sedimentisphaerales bacterium
ACTTATTCAGTATGTGGATTTCCTGCGCGAGGGAAAAGAGATAGTCACCGGCCGAGGTGTGAAGTTCACTCGCCAGAAGCCTTCTGTTCTGGAGGTGAAGAAGCGCCATGCGCCGGATGAGGCAGCCGCTCTGCCGCTTCAGCCTGTTGCGGAGCATCTCGCCGTTTCTCAGGAGGCCGGGCCGGGGCAGGATTCTAAGGCACTCTAACAAACATCGACCTGTTATTCCTGCGAAAGATTGTAACCCCTGCGTAAGCAGGGGCAGGAATCCAAATACGCCGAAATGGCTTGGACATGGCTTAACCACAGTGTTAATCCGTGTAAACTTGTGCCTTAGGTAGCCGTGTCAAAAAATAGACTGGTAGGGTGGGCTTCAGCCCACCAACTTCTCTGTCAAATCTACTTACTGAGCTTGACGGGCTTTTGTGTTTTTGCGGATTGGTATATTGCCAGTATCACTTCCACCGCTTTTTTTGCTTCGGCTCCGTCGATCCAGAAATCTTCGCCGGTCTCGACGGCTTTGAGGAAGGCCTTGAAATTGCGTGTGTGATTGTCGTGAGTAATGGCGGCCGGGTCCGAGACTCCTCCTCCGCCGGTAATTCCGCCGAACTTGGCGCGGATTTCTTCGTCCTGCGGCTTCTCATCGGCGAACTGCCAGACCGCGAAGCTGTTCTCGACCTGAATCACCGTGCCTTTGGTTCCCGTGATCTCGAAGCGTCTGAACTGGCCAGGATACGATGCGGTCGTGCCGTAGATAACGCCTAATGCTCCGTTGGTGTACCTCAGGGCGGCGACGGCGGTGTCCTCGGTCTCTATGTCGTGGCCGACGGTGGCGGTATAGGCCCGCAGCGACTCAATGGGCGGCATCACGTCGCAGAGCATATCGACCATGTGGATCGACTGGTTCATCATCGCTCCGCCGCCGTCGAGCTTCCAGGTTCCGTGCCAGGAATCCTTGTAGTACTTGTCCGTTCGCCACCAGGGCACATATATCCCCGCGTAGCTGATTATCCCGAATCGGCCCGACTTTATCGCTTCCCGCAGGACTTCTTGCGAGTCGTTGAAGCGGTATGGGAATATTCCGCCTAATCGCGTGCCGGCCTTTTCGTGGGCTGCGATCATCGCGTCTATTCTATCGAGGGTGATTTCGAGGGGCTTTTCGCATATTACGTGCTTGCCCGCCTCGGCTGCCGCCACCGCCGGCTCGAGGTGAAAGCCGCTCGGCGTGGCGATGGTGACAACATTTATCTCGTCACTGGCCACCATATCCTGATACGTATCGAATGTCTTGACGCCATGCTTTTCAGCCAGTGCGGCGGCCCTTTCGGGAATCTTGTCGCAGCAGCCGACGAACTTGGCATTGCCGAGATCTCCTATTGCCCGTGCGTGAAAATCGGCAATCAGGCCTGAACCTACTATTCCAAAATTCCAGGTCTTCATATCATTTCCTTTCCGCTTCTCTTCTTGCCACGAAGACACCAACACACCAAGTTAAATTGTGTTTATTCTTGACCTTCTTTTTCTTAGGGCCTTCGTGCCTTTGTGGCTAATATCATTCATAAACTTAGTCACACGCCAGACCTACTTCGGCGGCGAGTTCCCTTACGGCTGCAATTGCCTGTGAGAAAAGTTCCGGCCCCGTATCACCGCCAAACTGGCCTCCGGCTCTCAGGTGCGGCTCCATTGTCATGCACCCGTCATAGTTCATTGCGGCCAATTCCGCCAGCAGCTCCTTTATCTGGCCGTCGCCTTCGCCGGGGATGCTGCCGACGTCGGCGGAGCCGAGCTTCCAGTCCTTGATATGAATGTGCACGATGTACGGCTTCATTACGGGAAAGCATACCTCGACGTTATTTTTGATCTTCTCGCCCCAGACGAAGTTGGCCGGGTCGTAAGCCAGGCGCAGCTTGGGCGAATCGACGGTCTCGACCATATCGACGCAGTTCTCTGCGGTGTGGCCGTAGATATGGGCCTCGTTTTCGTGGACCATCGTAACATCGACGTCCGTGAGCAGATCGGCCTTGGCCGCCATCCGGTCCATCACCTCCCCGCGATAGTCGTCGATATTCTTGCCTTCCGGGGCGTAGTAGCTGAACATTCGGATAAAGGGCGTCTCGAGCAAAACCGCTAGGTCGATGGCGTGCTTGAACTTTTCCAAGTGCGGCTCGAAGGGCTCGTTGAGCTTCACCTTGCCTATGGGTGAGCCGATGGCGCTGACTTTCAAGCCGTGGTCTTTTATCAGCTTCTTCACATCCTTCAGCTCAGGTTTGCTCAGGGCCATCAGGTTCTTCTTGTTCACAAAACGCGGCTCAATGTACCCCACGCCCTCTTTGACAAGGTATTCCGCCTGCGCGAGAAAATCGTCCGTCACTTCATCTGCAAATGCGCTTAATCTGGCCATTTTCTATTACTCCGTTTCTGTTTTTGCCACGAAGGCACTAAGACACCAAGTTAGATCGTGGTTATTCTTGATTTTCTTTTCCTTCGTGCCTTCGTGTCTTTGTGGCTAACGTCATTATCCTTTTTCAAACCTTGCCGCCAACTTGGGCAAGTTCCTTTTTATTTTGTCGAGTCGATAGCCGAATCCCGGTCCTTCTATTGTCGAGAGGTCAATGCGGCCGTTGCGTCGTCGATAGAGGCCGGGGTGGACGGCCTCTTCTGCTGCTGAGGCGGCCGGGTAGAACTGCATTGCGTTGGTCTCGACTCCCATGATCGTGCCTGCGTGTGCCGCTAAGCGAACATGGGGAATCTGCGCGAGCATCGGGTTTGTCAGGTCCTGGACCATCAGCGTCATTCCGTGCGCCTTTGCCCAGCACAGGCTCAGGATCGCTCCGGTCTGGGTCTTGCAGGTCTTCAGCGCCACGCCGGTCCAGCCTAAGCTGCGGCCGAGACGGATGAGCTTCCAGTCGTGTGCGCTTTCGTCCATGAAGAGGGGCTTGCGGGCCGAGACGCTGTGGACGTCGATCTGGTTCTCTTCCAGGTCGTAGGGGAAGGGCTGCTCGACGTAGAGTATCATCTGATAGATTCGCGGATGCTCGACGATGAGGCGGTCGAGGATGTCGTTGACGTAGGCCGGGTCGGTGACGGTGCAGTTGAAATCGCTCGTGAGCCACCAGACGCCGTGTTCAATCGCGATATGGCCGACTTTGACGAGGCGGTCGTAGTCCCAGACAGCGTCGTTGCCGCGGAGTTTGACCTTCAGGCACGTCAGCCCGTCTCGCTCGATCCAGTCGGGCAATAGGACTGGGTAGCCGTCGTCCGGCTCCAGACCGGTCAGTTCCGACTCATCGAGCAGGTCTTTGCCGCCGACCAAATGCCACGCGGGCAGTGCCTTCGGTGCGGGGAATTCAAGAAAATCAGCAGGGTATTTGCCTGCAAACGATAGGTTTGATCCCTCTGCCGGTTTGATATGACCAGCCAGATCGGTATTCATAAATTCTGGCGTATAGGTTGTATAGACATCGCGGCTGAGGAGACAGCCATAAGCGTCGTGCAGGGCCAGGTCGAAGGCGGAGCAGCAGACCAGTGCCGCCAGCCAGGGCATCGGCTCGGCCTTGTTGCCACGCTCGCTGTTTAGACGGGCCAGCAGGGCGGGTAAGACCGATTC
>DATEBC010000180.1:0-3450 GCA_035288065.1 Sedimentisphaerales bacterium
CCTTTGACGACGGCAAGACGTGGCCCGTCAAACGGCTCATCACCGCCGGCGGCCCGCCAAGAGAAATTGACGGCGGCGGCAACACGGGCAAATTCACTATGGACGAAACCCACGCCGAGCCTAAAGGCTACCTCGCCGCCACACAGACGCCCGACAACGTAATACACCTGATAACCAGCAAACAGCACTACGCCTTTAACCTTGCCTGGTTGACGGAGAACTCGAGAACTCCGCATAAAGCCGATTCCACGGTTCCCGGCGTAGTAATCGACCATAGCCCCGCCGAATCCCGCCGATTCCCAGCCCCAAAGGAGCACCCGCAATGACACACAAATCCGCATTTTTTCCTGTAATTCTGATCCTGTTCGCAGCCGGCTGCGGCACGCCCAAATACCCCGTGTGGCATCATCCTGAGAAGACGCTGGAACAGGCCGAAGAGGACATTGCGAACTGCTATTTCGAGGCCTTCCTGGCCAGGCGGCAGAACCCCGTGCCGGAGGAGTTCGGCAAGGTGGAGAAGGACCCAAAGGCGGGTATCGAATCGGGCGCCGCAGAGTGTATGAAGCAGGCCGGTTATCGCCGGATTTCGCCCCAAAAACTCGAACCGCCGGTCCGCATGAAAAGCGGCGTCGCTCATACTATGCCCTATGCCATAGCGGGCAAATAACGCAAGGCGACAAAGCAGAACCAGAATACCGAAGGAGCAGCAGCGATGTCAGTCAGAAAAGTCGCAGTCATGGTGGACGAAATGTACCAGGTCCTTGAGGTCTGGTATCCGTACTATCGCCTCAAAGAGGCCGGATTCGACGTTAATTTGGTTGCCGCAGAGGCGGATAAGCAATATCATTCCAAAGAAGGCTATCCCTGCGTATCCGATAGGGCGGCAGGGCGGGTCGATGCCGCTGAGTATGACTGTATGGTCGTGCCGGGGGGTTTTGCCCCCGATTTTATGCGAAGAAGCAAAAATGTCATAAAATTTGCTAACGACATGGTCAACGCCGGCAAAGTAATAGCCGCCATTTGCCACGGCGGATGGCTTTTGTGCAGCACCACGGCTTACAAAGGCAAGAAGGCAACCTGTTTTATGGCTATAAAGGATGACATCATAAACGCCGGCGCCGAATACATCGACGCGGAATGCGTCGTTGACGGCAATTTGATCACCTCGCGCAAGCCCGACGATCTACCGGCTTTCTGCCGCGCCATTATAGACGCCCTGAACGAACTGGAGTGAGCACCTATGACAAAAGCCAGACGACTGGAAAACGCCGACAAGACACCCGTTATACTCGTCGTTGACGACAATCAGCAGAACCGCGAACTCCTACAGGCCTACCTTGAAGATACAGACTGCCGAACGGTCCCAGCAAGAGATGGATTGGAAGCGCTTGACGTTGTCGCGAATGACCCGCCCGATCTGATATTGCTCGATATTATGATGCCTAAAATGAGCGGATTCGAGGTTTGCAGAAGACTCAAAAACGACCCTAAAAACGCCGACATCCCGGTAATAATGGTGACGGCGCTAAGCGAATTCGGCGACATCGAGCGAGGAATCGATTCGGGGACAGACGATTTCCTCAGCAAGCCCGTCAACAAGCTCGAGCTGCTCACCCGCGTAAAAACCATGCTCAGACTAAAACACCTCACAGACAAGCTTGAGCGCACCCTTGCATACCTCAACGAAATAGAAAAGCAGGCGCAAACGGCAAAGTCGGACGCAGATTAGTAGCCGATAACCACCCTCTAAGACCCCAACAATCCCTACAGCACACACAACCGGCCCGTACGCCGCCCAAAATCGCGGTTTGGCCCCTCTAATCGCGCCGCGTGCAATTAACGTACCCGCCGAATTTGTCGATACTCTGAGCAGCAGTCGGCGCAGGGCCGCACGGCACTTTAGTAACAGTCCGGCCAGGCTGATCTGGAGTCTGGGATAGAACAAATACCTTGTGTGCGAGGGTGTATGAGCAGCTTACTGGAAATCCTCGGCAGGGCGATTGCAATCGACGTCGCCGATCTGATGTGGCACTGGCTGAACACCGTCAAGCTGCCGAAAGACCTCGACGAATCCCCAAAACGCGACCACCTCAGCAGAATTATTGAGCTGATAGGCGACCTCAAGCTCGATACCGCCGCCGAGCAGCTCAGGCTCTATCTCTTCGAGAATCCGTCCTGCGTATTCGGACGAATGGCCGCCGCCGCGATATGCCTGCGAAACAACCAGATTGAAGAGGCAATCGAAGAGCTTAACTCCGTTTATATGCGTCAGCCTAATAACACAATGGCCCTTTACGCCCTCGGACACTGCTATGAACGCCTCGGCAAGCAGTCGCAGGCCGTCGAGTTCTACCAGGACTGCCTGAAATTCAAGAATTACCTCCAGCTGCCCGCTCTGCGCCTGGGCGCGATATACTTCAAAGACCGACGAGTGGAAAAGGCAATAGAGCAGTACGAGCTGCTGAAAACCGAATATCCCGACGATATAACGGCCCTTGTCACGCTCGGACAACTGTACATAGCCGCCGCCAGATACGCCGACGCCGCCGAAGTATTCAATACTGCCATCCTCATTCACCCGGACAACTTCGAAACCAGCGACCAGCCGGAAGTGGATATGCTGATTAGCGAAGGCCAAATGCAGGAAGCACTCGAACTGATCGAGGATATCGTCCAGACTCAGCCGCACAGGGCTGATTTGCTCGCCAGGCGGGCGGACCTGCTGGCGATGCTCGGAGCAACCACAGAGGCCGTCTCACAATACGAGGAGGCCCTGCGTCTCTGCCCCGATTTCTTGGAAGCAACCATAAAGCTCGGGACGCTCCTGCTTCAGCTCGGCAACGATCAGGCAGCCGCCCAACAGTTCAATAAGGCCATCGAGATTAACGACAGCATCGTGGAGGCTTATATCGGCCTTGCAACCGCATACAAACTGGCGGGCGACAATGCCGACGCACTCCAAACGCTGTCTCTGGCCGGCGCGATTCAGCCAAACAGCTCTCTGCTCTTCGCCGAACTCGCCAATATCCATTTCAGGGCCGCACAACAAGGCGAAAATCCATACGAAGCTCTCGACGAGCGAGAAGACCTCATGCACCGCGTGATCACCGCCCACAACGTGCGGATATCCCACCATCCACAGAATCCCGACTCGCATTACCGCCTGGCAGTCCTGCTGATGAGCCTCGGTCGATTCGACCAAGCAGTCAAATCGCTCGAGGCCGCTCTTCAAATCAACCCCCTTTACGGCAGGGCGCGCACAAAGCTCGCCGTATGCCTATTCGAGACAAACAAGGCCCAGCAGGCGCTCGGGCACCTCGCCGCCCCCGAACCCCTCGATCCCGACACACTCAACCTCCATTACAAAACCGCCTTGCTTTACTGCAACCGCGTCAAATTCGCCTCGACGCTGCTGAACCTCGAGCGAATGATGGAGGCCACATACACACG
>DATEBC010000181.1:0-6502 GCA_035288065.1 Sedimentisphaerales bacterium
GGGCTGTTGAAAAACATCAGATGGCTCAGTCGCCACACCATCCGTAACTGCACAATGTGCATTTCCACGTCATTGCGAGGAGGCCGAAGGCCGACGTGGCAATCTCAAAATGTTATTTGCGGGCTTTTTCAACAGCCCCGCCGTCTTTATGTGCGCGATATGCGTGCCGAGCAAGCCACGCCTGGTTACTCAGACTGACCGATTCTGTGGTTAAGCTATGGCCTATCCATTTCCGGGTATTTGGATTCCTGCCTTCGCAGGAATGACAGATACTTCTCAGACGGCGTTAGTCGGAGCTTGCCCGCCCCGGCGGGCTTGTCGTCGCCGGCGATTTACGAAGCGCCAGGTCTAATGTATCCCTCACCTTCGCGACGGTCGGGTGACCTTCGTCAAGGAGCGGTTCAAGCACCCTGAGGGCCTTGCGACATAGTTCCTGGGCCTGCGGATACCTGCCCTGCGATACATGTATCCTTGCCATCGTCAGCCAGGTCGGGACCATAAGCTGGTCGTGCGGACCGCAAACCTTCTCCTGGATGGTCAACGTCCCGGCAATCAAGGCCTCGGCCTGGGCATACTTTCCCTGGGCCGCGTATAGTGCTGCAATTTTGCCAAGGACCTGGGCTGTGTAGAGATGGTCGGGTCCACAGTTCTCAATGATCACGGGCAGCGCCTTCGAATAGTAAGCCTCGGCCTGAGTAAAGTCGCCCATCGCTTGCATAAGCGCGCCAAAGTCCACTTGAAATGCAGCCAAAGAGGGATTGCCTGGCTGGGAGTGCTTCTGTGCTATGGCGGTCGCCCGATCGAGAACGGAGACTGCCCGGCTATACCTGGCCTGCTCCAGATAGATGGAGCTTAATATCCTCAAGGTGTAAGCCACGTAAGGATGATCTTTGCCGAGAGCCTGTTCCTGCAGTTCCAGGCCGGCCAGGCACATTTCCTCGGCCTTGTCTAATTTGCACTGGTTCTTGTAGAGCCATGCGGCGTCGATAAGACAGAGAGCCAATTCCGCATCATCGGCCTTGTTAGTTTCGGCCAGTCTCAGGGCCTGCTCCACAAGCGGCTGCGCCTTGGAATAATCGCCAAAGGCCATGTGTACTTTCGCCATTGAGCGGAGCAGCGTGCACGAGTCCGCCCGAGGCGGATTTTCGTCCGCCCTGGCGGCTTTGTTCGCCGGCGCCGGCCCTGCAAGCATAGTGCGCGCGCCGGCCATAACGAAAACGCCCAGGAGCAGCAGAACCCGAACCGCCTGGGGCGGGCTATTCCATCGCATCGAGGATACCATCCTTGGTGTCGCCATTTTCAAGCCTCCTGCCTGAAGATAATCCGACCCGCCAAAGCGGGAAAAACCACGGAAGACACGGTAATTTAGCGAACGCAGCAAGCCTTTGCAACCATATAATAGCTTTCTGATTTGACAAATCCGTGATATGTGATAGTGTCTGTAAGTATTCTGCCTGTAATGACTGTGCGTAAGGTTGGCAGGCATTGATTTAGCTTGGACAAGTATGGGAGGAAGCACTATGGCATCGGATAGACTAAATCGGCGGGATTTCATCGCAAGAGCTGCAATGTTGGGGACAGGCGTCGTGCTGGCCAACACAGGGTCGGTGGAGGCCGGCAAGAAACAGAAAGCCAGGCTCAGCACGCCACGCGCCCAGAAGATCGGGTGGCGGGTCGCGTGCCAGCTTTACACATTCCGCGACCGGAGCTTCTACGAGGCCCTTGACGTTATCTCCTCTCTGGGCATTCGATACGTCGAGCCATGTTACTTCCTTTCGCTGGATAAGAGTCGTCCCGATCTGAAAACCAGCGAATCTCTTTCGCAGGACGTGCGTCGAGAGTTGAAGAAGCGGCTTGACAATCACGGGGTCAAGATGATCAACTACTACGCCCCCATCGACGGCAATACGGAGAATTTCCGCAAGATATTCGACTTTGGCAAAGAGATGGGTGTGCAGACGCTTGTGGCCGAGCCGCCGGCGGAGGTGTTCGACAAGCTGGAAGAGCTGTGCGATGAGTACAAGATGAACCTGGCGATACACAACCACCCCCAATCCCCGGAGTCGAATTATTGGGACCCCGAGAACGTGCTCAAGGTCTGCGAAGGCCGGGGCAAGCGGATCGGGTCGTGCAGCGATACCGGGCACTGGGTGCGGTCGGGCCTTGACCCGATCGAGTGCCTCAAGAAGGCAAAGGAGCGAATCATTGCACTGCACCTGAAAGACGTGATTGAGTCGGGCAAGCCCGAAGCTCGCGACGTTCCCCTTGGCACGGGCAAGGCAAACTATACAGCCGTGTTGGAAGAATTATATGCCTGGAAATTTCGCGGCGTGATGACGATTGAATACGAGCATCTCTCCGACCAGTTGGTTCAGGATGTAGCGCAATGTATAAAATTCGTGGAAGACTTTGCGGCATCGGCAAAGGGCCGATAAATCGGTATCACAGCCGCTGTCTCAAGGAGATTGTGACGTTGTTCGCCGTCGCGGTTTTGGGCGGTGACGCGGCCTGCATTCTCGGCGGGGAAGACCGTCTCAACCAAGGCCGACCGACCGAGTACTTTAAGATTCAGGTTGTGGATTCAAGAACCGGCCGCGGAGCGCCCCTGGTCGAATTGAGGACCGTCAATAATATACGCTGCTATACGGACAGCAACGGCATCGTTGCATTTTATGAGCCGGGGCTGATGAATCGGGAGGTTTTTTTCTTTGTCGAGAGCCACGGCTATGAATTTCCCAAAGACGGGTTCGGCTTCCGCGGGGCAAGGCTGAAAACGCTGCCCGGCGGCAGTGCCGTCCTGAAAATCGAGCGGATAAACGTCGCCGAGAGACTGTATCGAGTTACTGGTCAGGGAATTTATCGTGATAGCGTATTGACGCATCAATCCGTGCCACTGAAGAATCCGGTTCTTAATGGGCTGGTCACAGGTCAGGATTCCGTCGATACGTGCATCTATCGCGGTCGTTTGTTCTGGATGTGGGGCGACACTGGAAGACCTTCCTATCCGCTCGGGCATTTTGCGATGGCCGGCGCACTTTCCGATCTTCCCCAACATGGAGGACTCGACCCCAACGTGGGGGTTGATCTGGATTATTTTGTCGATAAGACGGGATTCAGCAGGCCGATGGCTCCTTTCAAAGAGCCGGGCATGATCTGGCTTGACGGACTTATCAAGGTCGCAGACAGCCAGGGCGCTGAGCGCATGGTCGCCAAGTATGCGCGGATGAAGAGCCTTGGCGAGGCTGAGGAGCGAGGGCTTGTCGTCTTTAACGATAAGACTAATTCGTTTGAGCCGATCGTTAGATCCGGGCCTGATTTTCTGCCGTATCCCGACAGCGGTCACGGCTTCGCCGTGGATGTTGAAGGAGAAAAGCACTACTACTTCGGCACGCAGTTCCCCTTGGCTGTCAGGATGCGGGTCCGAGCACTGTGGGGCGATGTGATCGATCCGAATCGCTACGAGGTCTTGACCTCTCTGGAGACCTCGGCCAACCCGCCGAAGGCGGACGGAAGTGGGCTAAAAGCAGGGCGGTGGCTCAGCACCGGAGAGTTCAAACCAGGCGGCCAAACCGCGACGATGACCGCGATCATCGAGGCCCTGAAGCAGGAGAAGGCCAAAACGCAGCTCTATGATATCGAGTCGGGCAAGCCGATCACGCCCCACGGCGGAAGCGTCTATTACAATTCGCACCGCCGGCGCTGGATAATGATTTTCGTGCAGCACTTCGGCGACAGCTCCCTGCTGGGAGAGGTGTGGTATGCCGAGGCCGATACGCCCGTCGGGCAGTGGGCTTACGCCAGGAAGATCGCCACTCACAACAAATACTCCTTCTACAACCCAAAGCAGCACCCATATTTCGACCAGGCCGGCGGTCGCATAGTCTATTTTGAAGGGACATATTCGCACACTTTTTCCGGCTCCCCGGAGACTGCCACGCCCCGCTACGACTACAACCAGATCATGTATCGGCTTGACCTTGACGATCCGCGTCTTACACTGCCCGTTGCTGTCTATAAAATGCGGGGCAACGAGGATGGGAACGAATATCTCTTGCGCGATGGTGTTGAGAAGGCAGGAAAGTGGGATTCCGTTGAGGCAATACCGTTCTTTGCCGTCGAACATGAAAAAGCAAATGACAAGCTGATAGGCGTCTATGCCCAGACTATCCCCGACAAGAACGGTCGCACAATCTCTCTGAGCCTTGAGCCTCCTAAGGGGCAAGGGTCTCCAAATTCTTCCGCCCGACCGCTTTTTTGCGCCTTGCCTTCTGCGCATGAGCCGGATGAGAACTCATCGACGGTATTCCTATACGAATACCGTCGCACCGATACCGGCCAACGGCTCTATTCCACTGATACCCAACTGGGAAGTAAAGGCTGGATTCGCGGGAAAGACCCTCTCTGCTGCGTCTGGAAAACGCCTCCAGGGACACTGCTTATAGACGGAAACGCGAAACCGACCGGCGCAGATTAGCGCGGCGTTTCATAAGCGGTACGACTATATAAGGAAACAGCCTCCTAAGGGGCCACCTGATGGTGGAATTTGGCTGTTTGAATAGATTTCTCCGCTCGCTTCGCTCGGTCGAAATGACAGTACGGGCGCCTCGCTCGGTCGAAATGACAGTATGGGCGTTTCGCTCGGTCGAAATGATAGTACGGGCGCTTCGCTTCCGCCTTCGCCAAGGCTACGGCGGACAAGCCGGTCGAAATGACAATGCAGTCGCGAAACTTGCGAAACGCGGCGCTAATTCCACATTTCGTTTATCAGCCTGACGGTTTCGTTGACCAGGACCTGGCCTCCGTCAGGGCCGACGATGAACTTGTCGGCACTGTATCCTCCGCCTCTGACGGCCTTGATTGTGGGCAAATAGCCGACGTGCCGGCACGCCGTCTGCACCAGAAAAGTCAGCGCGGCCGGGCTTCTGGCCTTAATTCTAACTCCGTAGTCAACATATAGCTCAAAGGGGTTCGTCGCAATTGCGACGTCGCCGAGGCGCAGCACGTGGAATTCTATGGGCGTTACCGGGTCTGTGTCATAGAAGGGCAATTCCCCGCCTTCGTGTTCGGGGATGTTCAGCCTGGCCACGGTGTGTTCAAATTGCACCTCGCCGGCCACGTACTTGCCGGCCAGAGGCAGCACATCTTCAACCGCATCGGCTATTCGCCGGGCTATCTCCTGACGTCGAGACAGGCCCCTGAGGTTGCGCATTGCGTCCTCGGCACGGCTGCGAAAGAGTAAATGGGGTGATATATCCCCTGCGGCGGCGGTCTGCGGGAAAACAAAGATGTCTTTGGAAATCCTCTTGCGAAGCTCGATTCGCACATCATGCCAGAAGTCGGCGGAGATCTCATAGAGATTCTCGGTTTCCTGTGCGGTGCAGGCGATATTAATGACGATGCCGGTCGGTTTGCGATCAGCATCGGGGCTCCAGAAGAAGAGCATTTCGACTGCGTGGTCCTCATATCCTTCGATTCCGGCGAAGCTGTCGATGTTTGTCGCCCCGTACATTGCCGCTGAGCCGTCGAAGTAGGTTGCGCGGCGGTTCATTCCGACGACCGCGTGGCCAAGCCCCCAGCTCATCGCGCCGGCCTTGCGGGCCTTCCATGCCTCGACCACGCCGGCGGCGACGCGCTCGATGAAGAAGTCGGCATATTCGGAGGCCTTCATAACGCCTTGGTCCTTGCTGACGTCGTACAAGCCCTTGAACGCGCCGTCGATGAAGCCGGGGGCCGTATGCGTATGCGTCGCATTCAGGAACAGCTTGTCGGCATCGAAATCCGCTATGCGCGATTTGATGACTTCCTTGAGCCTGTCCGAAACGGCCTTCCTGGTATAGATCACGTCGCAGGATACCATTATGGCTTGTTCGACCGAGTCATCGGCCTTTCGCGTCTCCAGGGCCAGCGCCGTGGCAGTCAAGGGGTCCATGACACCCTGCGAGATCCGCTTGTACAACTGCCCGACCAAAGCGACCGGCTTTTGCGGCGTGATATCCACCTGTGCCCAGCCTATATAAAGAAGCCCGGTATTCGGTTGTGCGTTTTGATTTGCCTCATCGCCCGTTGCGGCGGAAGCTGATATGACACATAAGATCAAGGCCAAGTTTAATAACCGCATTCGATTACCCTTTTTTGACACGGATTAACACAGATTAACACTGTGTTTAATATATTTTGGATTCCTGCCCCTGCTTTCGCAGGGGTGACAATCTTTCGCAGGGGTGACAATCTTTCGCAGGAATGACAAAGTAACGTAAGATGATATTTTACAAAGACTTATGGTTTTTGGCATTATGGAATTGGTCGGCTTGAGTATTATAGATGCCAGGGGCTTCGCATGGGCTTGGTCAACATGCGATTCGCCTCGGCGTTGTCTATGAAGGCTTCTTTCTGCGGGTCCCAGCGATGGCGGCCCCCCAATCTGATGGCGATATCGTCAATCTCGCATATAGTATTCGAGCGGACGGCAACATCGATCGGGCAGGCCGATTTTTGGCCCGTC
>DATEBC010000182.1:0-6354 GCA_035288065.1 Sedimentisphaerales bacterium
AGATTGCCCTGATCGTCGGCGCCTATCAAAAAGGCATCCGCAACTACGATATCGAAAAGGCTTACCAGGCAATCCGCCACGTCCAGACCGAGCCGGGCCGACCCCACGAAGGCGGCGGATACGTCGGAAACAGGCAGCTGAAGCCTTACAAAGAGCTCGGATACGTCCCCATCGAAGAAGGCCCCGTCTCAAACACCCTCGAATACGCCTACGACGACTGGTGCGTTGCGCAAATGGCAAAGGCCCTCGACAAAAAAGACGATTACGAACTCTTCATAAAACGCGCTGAAAACTACAAAAACGTATTCGACCCGTCCGTCGGGTACGTCCGCCGGAAACACGCCGACGGCCAATGGGTCGAGGAATTCTCGCCCTACTCAGGCCAGGGATTCGTCGAAGGAAATTCCTGGCAATATACCTGGTTCGTCCCGCACGACGTCGAAGGCCTTATCAGGCTCATGGCGCCGGAGGAGTTCAACAGGAGATTGAACGAGGGCTTCATAAAATCCGCCAAGAGCAAATTCAACGCCCCCGGTCCGCCAGAGGCGGACTTCGCCGACTATCCCATCAACCACGGCAACCAGCCCAACATGCAGGCCGCGTACCTTTTCAACTTCTCCGGAGCCCCGTGGCTCACCCAGAAATGGGCCAGAGAAATTATGGAGCGCTACTACGGCGTCGGACCCATCGACGGATACCCCGGCGATGAGGACCAGGGCCGGATGGCCGCATGGTACGTTATGAGCGCGATGGGCCTTTTCGAGATGGACGGCGGCTGCGCGGTTCAGCCGACATACGAAATCGGCTCGCCAATCTTCGACAAGGTCACTATCCACCTCGACGACAAATACTGCAAAGGCAAGACATTCGTAATAGAAGCCGGCGACAACTCCCAGCAGAATATCTACATCCAATCCGCAACCCTCGACGGCCACCCGCTCAACAAGCCCTGGTTCTACCACCATCAGCTCGCCGACGGCGGCACGCTCACCCTGCAAATGGGCCCCGAACCCAACAAAGAATGGGCCTCCTCCCCCAAAGCAGCGCCCCCGTCGATGACAGAATAGCGCTGCGATTTGAGGGCCGTTGCGCGAACCCGATTCCGCCCGCAGTCGTAGTATCTTATATACAGCGCTTCTGTCCGCTGAGAACAGGGGGCAATGATGATAAATTTGGATAAAGAGATGGCCGAGCAGGGCTATATTGTCGGCATTCCGGAGACCTATGACACTTCCGACCACTCCATTGAAGCTCAATTATGCGCCGATTACGCCTGCGAGATCTGCGGCAGCGTGGGCCTGAGATACAGGCCGTTTTTCGAACACCATAGCCAGGCCTTCAGGACCTTCGCCGAATGTCCAAACTGCGGCTGGGCGGAAGAGCTTTAGCCCGCGGATCCGGATACCTAAGCCGGAGCCACAATTGTCTCCTTACATCCCGTTCTGTTGTCGCGTTCAGGCTTGGGTACATGTCCAAAGACTCTATCCCACCTCTTTACTACTTGCTCACGCGATGCGAGCCCGATATATTCAATACTGATTAGTCCCTATCTAAGGAAACGGATTCTGTCATTCTTGCGAAACGAGCTCCTGAGCGAAGCCGGACAGCCAGGAATCCAGGTATCCAACAACAGTGTAAATCAGTGTTAATCCGTGTCTAAAAAACAGAATCGCTCGGTTTGAGTAACAACAAGAGAAGCATAATGGCAGAAGTCATAGATCGGTATTACGCAGCGGCTTGTCAGACCGACATGCCCAATCCCTCCGACCGCGACCAGATAGGCCCGCGCGTCGAGAGGATGCTGGAGATGATCGACCATGCGGTCGTCGGATATGAGCCGTTCTTTGACGTCAAGCTGGTCGTATTCCCGGAATTTGCGCACGCAGCCCCGATCTACCCCACCGTCGAGGAGATCCTCGTCCGTCTCGCCGTGCCGATTCCCAACGAACATACTGACCTCTATGAAAAAAAAGCCAAGGAATTGGGCATCTACCTCCAAACCGGCACGTTCCTCGAATCCGACCCGAGCTGGCCCGGACACGTCTTTAATACCACCTGCCTGATAGGACCGCAGGGCATGCTCTCGAAGTACCGCAAGGTGCATACGTGGACGCCCTGGGAAGTGCACACCAGTCCACACGATCTGCCCGATTACGATGAGCCTCTTTTTCCCGTCGCCGACACGCCCATCGGCAAGATCGCAGCCGCTATCTGCTACGACTGGCTATTCCCCGAAGCGATTCGCCAGCTTGGCTTAGCCGGGGCCGAGGTGCTCGTCCGTGTCTCGGCCTATATGGACCCCTGGGGCACGGCTGAGCCTATGGACTGGTGGACAACGATCAACCGCGCCCGCGCCATCGAGAACATGGCCTATGTCGTCGCCGCCAACCAGGCCGCGAGCTTGAAGAACTATCCGCCCTTTAGCTGGCCCGGAGGCGGCATGATTGTCGATTTTGACGGCAGAATCCTCGCACAGGCAGAGCCGGGACCCGGTGAAAGAATCGTCGTCGGCCCCATCGACCTGGCCGCCCTTCGCCACGAACGCCGGCGCCGCCGAGGCCACAACATGCTCGCGCATCTGCGAACCGAAGCCTACACCGCCTACAACCAATCAATCTACCCCTGCGGACTTGCGGGCAAAGGCCCCATCACCATAGAAACCAGCGAAGCCGCTGCCCGCAAAGCCCGAAATAGACTCGACCAAATCCAACGCAACGATTGAAAATCTCTTAACCATGCCCACCACAACGCTCGAAATCCCGCCGCTTCAGACCGTTGTCTTCGCTCAATCCAAAAGGGCCAGGAGAATCTCGATCTCAGTGGCCCCCTTCAAGCCCGTCCGGGTCGCATTCCCCCCCAGTATCTCATTCAAGAAGGCGCACAAATACCTCCTCGATAATATCGGCTGGGCCAAAAAGAGCCTGGACTACGTCAGGAAGGTGGAGCAGGAATACAAGGCCATCACCGTCAACAAACCGATGGTGCCCAAGCCAAAGGCCAAACAGATTCTTAAAAAGCGGCTCCGGGAATTGGCGAATGAGCACGGCTTCGAATACAAAAAAGTCTTCGTCAAAAACCAGAAAACAAGATGGGGCAGTTGCTCCGACCGTAACAACATCAACCTGAACATCAACCTCGTTTCATTAAGCCAAGACTTGATCGACTACGTACTCCTACACGAGCTGCTCCACACGAGAATCAAGAGCCACTGCAAGGAATTCTGGGCCCAGCTTGATAAATATGTGGCCGGCAGAGCAAGAGACATCCACAAGAGATTGAAAAGGCATAGACCGGGGCCGAACGCCTGAACGAAAGTGCGTAAAAAAGAAAATTCAGCCCGCCACGGACCCCGAAAAACCGCCGATAATCAATTCCAAGGCACGAGAACTGCCGCCATTGCCTATTGACTCCCAGGCTCTTATATGGTACTATAAACCTGCCCGGGCCTTGTTTAGGCTCTGCAAATTGCCTGTGACGGGAATGTATTCGGACGCCCGATATTCTGAGGAAGGACATAGTAGATGCGATTGTCTGTCAGAATTTTTTTCTTGTGCCTTGTGCCGGCGCTGCTTTTCACAGTATCGGTCTGGGCCGTGTACTATCCGGTAGGCGATCTCGACGAGGGTAGAGACGTCGATTTCGACGATTTGAGGCTCTTTGCTGAGCGTTGGCTGGATCAAAGCTGTCTTATACCGGGCTGCGAAGCAGATATGAACGGCAAGGATGGGGTCAACGGGGCCGATTATGCCCTCCTGGCGCGGAATTGGGGCGGCACTGCCGTCATTACTGAATTCATGGCCGCCAACCACAGTGAAGAACCCCTCGGCCCGGGCGAGATCCTCGACGAGGATGAGGAGTCTTCCGATTGGATAGAAATCTATAACCCGTCGGATACGACGGTTAACCTGGCCGGCTGGCGCCTGACCCACGACCCTTGCGAGCCTACCGAATGGCAGTTCCCGGCCGTCGAACTCGATCCCGGTGAGTTCCTCGTGGTTTTCGCTTCAGGCAAAGACCGGCGAAACCCGGACCCCAATAATCCCCTACACACCAATTTCAACCTCAACAAAGGCGGAGACTATCTGGCCCTGGCAACCGGCGACGGCAAGACTATCGTCCAGGAGTTCACCCCGGAATATCCGGACCAGTTCGATAATATTTCTTACGGCCTGGCGCAATATGCACAAGTGCTGGTCGCATCGGGCGCCGAGGCTTTTTATCACGTCCCGGCAAGCGGCGATGCGGGCGCAGACTGGACCGCGGTCGGTTTCGACGACTCGGCATGGCGGAAAGGACCGATGAGCCTCGGCTTCGGCTTCGGCGGAGTGGAGAGAGCTTCTTATAACGACTGCGTTTGGCAGGAGCCTCAGTACATCGGCGAAAATGTCACGACCTACGGCACCGGTAATGGATTCGCCGGAGAAACCTCCGGACCGATGCTCGACCAGGCCACGGGCGAGCCGACCGGCGTAACTGCAACTCTCGAGCAGAGCGGCGGCGTCAACTGGCAGCCGAGCGGCAGCGGAGGCAGCGATTGCGCACCCGGAACCGATGCCTACAACACATTCGGCGGATTCGCCGATATGACCGGCGTGATCTACTACGGAGCTACGGGGTGGTGGGTCGATTTGACTTTCGCGGGCCTGGACCCTGCGACCGAGTACACGTTCGCAACATCAGCCGCACGCAACAGTTATTCCGATCGCTATACGCGATACACGATCAGCGGCGCCGATACGTTCACCAACGCCGGCACGCTCGGCGTCGATGTCATCTCAGAAGACGCAGTCCGCTTCAACACCGGCGATAATCACAACGAAGGTTACGTCGCTCGATGGACCGGCGTCAGGGCTTCCGACGGCACGTTCAAGGTCCGCGCTGAAGCAGACCAGGATAATCCGAGCTCTGACCCGTACAAGGCGTACGCCTTCGATGTCTTTATGCTCAAGGGAGGCTTCGGCGGCACCGACGTCCGCGACCAGATGCAGAATGTAAACTCTTCACTTTGGTCTCGCGTTGAATTTCGGATCGACGAAGATCCGGCAATTTTCGATACTCTGACGCTTCGACTGAAGTACGAGGACGCTTTCGTTGCCTACCTCAACGGCGCTGAAGTAGCCCGTGACAACCTCGCTGGCACGCCCACTTGGAACTCCACTGCCGATGGGAATCGAGAGGATGAGTATGGCTATGATTTCACAACCTTCAACATCTCCGACCACGCATCAGAGCTGCGGGAGGGCACGAATGTCCTGGCGATCCACGGGCTTAACGATGGTCCCGGCGACCCCTACTTCCTGATAATGCCCGAGCTGATTGCAGCCGGCAGCATGGACGTTCGCCAGTACTTCGCCACGGCCACACCCGGAGAGTATAACACCTCAGGCGCGATTGATATTGTGGCGGACACGAAATTCAGCCACGACCGCGGCTTTTACAGTGCTCCATTCTTCGTAACCATAACAACCGAAACCGCCGGCGCAACGATACATTACACCACCGACGGCAGCGCTCCCTCGGATGTTCACGGCAACGAGTATGTCGGCCCCATCGAAATAGCCGCAACGATGCCCCTGCGAGCTATGGCCTTCAAGCCCGGCTGGACGTCATCCGACGTCGATACACAGACCTATATCTTTCTTGACGATGTGATTAGTCAGCCGAGCAATCCGACCGGATTCCCGGACTCCTGGGGCGGGACCGTCGCAGATTACGCCATGAACCAGAGTATTGTCGCCACGAACAGCGCCACAATCAGGGATGACCTCAAATCGATTCCGACGATGTCGCTCGTGGCGGAAACAGACGACCTATTCGGCTCAGGCGGAATATATTCAAATCCCTGGAACTCGGGCATAGCATGGGAGAGGCCCGCATCCGTCGAGCTGATATACCCCGACGGCTCAGAGGGAATTCAATTGAACTGCGGCGCGAGGATCTACGGCGGCGTCGGAAGACAGGAGAAGAAAAAGACACTCCGCCTCCTTTTCAAACGCACTTACGGGCCGACCAAGCTGCAATATCCCCTCTTCGGCGAAGACGCCGCCGACCAGTTCGATACCATTATCCTTCGCGCAAACTTCAACGACGGCTATCCGTGGGGCGGCAGCAGCTCCCAATACATCAGGGATGAATGGATGCGACAGGCAAATCAGGCCCTGGGACACCCGGCGGCCATAGGCACATTCGTCCATCTGTACGTCAACGGCCTCTACTGGGGCCTCTACAATCCCTGCCAGCGACCGGATACGGCCTTCTCCGCAACATACTACGGCGGCGACAAGGCCGACTGGGACGGAATCAATTCGACCCGGCCGGTGAACGACAGCCAGACGACAGCCTGGAACACCCTGA
>DATEBC010000183.1:0-3110 GCA_035288065.1 Sedimentisphaerales bacterium
AGCAGGGGGCGGTATCTTTCGTGGTACCGCCCACTTATAGCACATATATGCTGTTGCCCACAATGCGGTAAATCCGTCTTTTTCACAGCCTTAGCCCATAAACCAACCTTAGAATTCACCAACTTTTTTGGAGTTGAGCCAGAAAAACAAAAAAATCTTGAACGCAGCAGCACAATTACGGATTACTCTTGGGAGCAGGCTACCTCTTTTCACACGTGATTTGTCTCGTCCTGCGCTTTGCTACGGGGCCGTTTCGTGATGTAGCCGATCCCGGAACAGCCGTCAAAACACCTCTTGCCAAGGCTTATAATATCGCGTTTTTCCCTACAGAAATTTGCCCCGTCAACCCATTTTATGCTTGACAATCTCAGAATCACTCGTTAAGTTGGGGCGAAAAGGCAATTTGGTGGGCCTGTAAATCAAAAGGATTTGGCTAAAGACGAGGAATGGATAGAATGAAGGATTTGTTTACCACCGGAGAAGCCGCGGAAGTCTGCAAGGTTAGCCAGCAAACGATAATCCGCTGCTTTGATGCCGGCAGGCTGGAGGGATTTCGTGTTCCCGGCTCAAAATTCCGCAGAATACCACGCCTGAGTCTGATCAAGTTTATGAGGGACAACAGTATTCCTTTGGACAACATAGACTCGGGCAAGAGGAAAGTCCTCATTGTCGATGACGACGACGAGATCGTCGAATTGATGGTGGACATTCTCGCGCGCGACGGCAGGTTCGAGACCAGGACGGCTTCCAGCGGCTACGAGGCGGGAATTGCAACCGAGGAGTTTCGTCCGGAAGTAATACTCCTCGATTATATGCTGCCCGATATCAACGGTAACGTCGTATGCCAGACGATAAGAAGGAATCCAAAGTTCCAGGATATCAAGATCATTATCGTCAGCGGCGTTGTTAGAGAGGATGATATCGAGCAGCTTCTCCAATCCGGCGCCGAGGGCTTCATAAGAAAACCGTTCAAAGTTGACGTGCTTACCGAGAAGGTCGCGGCGGCTTTGAAAATGGCGTAAACGACGAACCCGCCTGGGCGGGATCAGGTCGTTTTGAATCTCAATGAGCCGCCGGTGAGAAAGCCGCGTCGTGCTTCCAAACGCAATATACTGCCACGTTTCACAAGTATTGCAACTATGAGATTGCCACCACCTAAGGGGTCACAATGACTTGAAGATCTCAGATTGTCATTGCGAGGAGTCCCCTGGGGACGACGAAGCAATCTCATTACCCCATAGTAGCGAGATTTATAAAACGTGGTAATAGGCCAAGCCAACACTTAAGGAGAAGGTTAGCTATATGCCGGACATACCCCCAAATGCCGCGACGGCAGCACGCCGGGTGGAGCTTGCAATCGCCCGGCTCAAGTCTCTTTCGACTCTGCCCTCTGTCGCGGCTCGTCTTTTCTCCAAGCTGCTGCAAGGGCCATTTTCTCCTTCAGTTGTCGCGGATATTATCGAAGCGGACCCAGCCCTAACGGCGAGAATGCTTGCAATCATTGGCCGTCGCCGAATAAGCCTGCCGAGCGACAAATTTTCGTTGCGTCAGGCACTCGACAGACTGCCGGCAGCCGTTATTCGCGATGCTGTATTGTCCGTTAGAGTCTCCCGCGATCCGGAAAGCCCAGAAATGCTTTCCAGGAAGGACCTTTTCCTCCACAGTCTTGCCGTAGCCTGCTGCGCCGAGAGCATCGCTCAAATAGCACCGTCCCGGATCGACCCGCAATTGGCGTATGCTGCTGGATTGCTGCACGATATCGGCAAACTTGCGATCCAGGACGTGATGCCCAAGAGCTTCGCCCGCCTTGTAGAGCAGGCTAAATCGGCACAATCAAGCTCCCTCGCCGTTGAGCGCCGGCAGCTTGGCGCCGATCATACGAGCCTCGGCAAACGCCTGGCGCAAAAGTGGCGGCTGCCCGAAGAAATTGCCCTGGCTGTTTGGCTGCATCACAACGATACCGCTGCAATAGCTCAAAATATGCCCCTCGCCTCAGTCGCCCAAATCGTGCAGTTGGCCGATTCCATTGCACGCCAAAGCGGCATAGGCCAATCCGGCAGCTACGATTCGCCCGAATCGATAGAAGAGAACGCCCACTCTCTTGGCGTGGATATCGGCCGGCTTGAGCAGATTGCCCGCAACCTGCTGGCTCAAGTCGCAGAGAAGTCCAACATCCTCGGCCTGGATTCCCCGGACGCCCTGGCTGATTACGGCGATGCCGCTGGCGCCGCAGCAGCCCATCTCGCCGGCCGGGAGACCGAACTAACCGCCGGGAACCGCGAATTGCAGGCTGCTTCGAGTCATTTGGATTTTGCTGCCGATTTCCTTGCGAGCATTGATCCAGCCGCCGACGTGATGGATGCGGCCGAGAGCTTCGCCGTGCGATGGCAGAAGTTCTACCAAACCGGATCGGTATGCCTGTATCTGGCGCCGTCTCCGGGCGTGCGCACAGTTGACGCCGTAGTCGTGGAGAGCCTTGGCCAAAGCAGGGTAGTGTGCATAGATGCCCCGGATCGAGGCCCAGCCGTACCGAGCAGGATAGCCGGCGAATTCACAATCCTCGATGCCCACGACCATGTTGACTGGCTCTTCGATCAACTGGACCTCGATTTCAGCCCCGGTGCGACAAAGCTGCTTCCCCTGCTGTCCAACAATGCGGCTGTAGGGGCGATTGCATTCGAGCTTCACTATCCGGGTGACGCGGCCCTGTTTGAAGAGAAGTTCAAGAATTCCTCTTCGATAGCCGGCGTCGTCCTGGATTTGGCCCTGTCAGGCGTCGGTCAGCAGTCTCTTGCTGAGCGTTTCGCGCAGCTTGTCTCGGGCTATGAGCAGGCTGCGCCGTCGCAAACCGAAGAAATTCCGTCCCCGGCTCCGCCGGAACCTATCGAGGCATTGGCTGAATTGGCTGCCGGCGCAGCGCATGAATTGAACAATCCGCTGGCGGTAGTCTCCGGCCGAGCCCAGTTGCTCGCCGATGCCGAAAGCGACCCGGAGAAGAAAGAGATCCTCAATCAAATTCAGGACGCTGCTGACCGGGCTTGCGCCGTCATTGAAGACCTGATGGGCTTTGCCGAGCCGCCCCAACCCAGGCCCACTAAGACAGACGTCGG
>DATEBC010000184.1:0-2273 GCA_035288065.1 Sedimentisphaerales bacterium
TGTGCGGGTGGTGATTGCAAAGAGTATCGAACGGATTCACAAGGCGAATCTGATAAACTTCTGCATTGTGCCCATAGAGTTCGCCGAGCCGAACAACTATGACAAGATAGAGACGGGCGATAAGCTTGTTATCAATGATCTGCTCGGTGCGATTAAGAACAGGGATGAGGTAAGAATCGCCAAGACGGATGGGTCGTTCGAGTTCGTCGGCAGACTGGAGCTTTCCACACGGGACAGGGAGGTGCTGCTTGCAGGCGGTCGGCTGAGTTTTACTCGTGAGAGTCGGAACCTGCGGTGAAACCGCAGGCTAAATAGACTTGATGGATGAGAAAATAGTAACGGTTTTTGGTACGGGGCGGGCTAAGGCCGGCGATTCGGTCTTCGAGCTGGCTTATGAGTTGGGGCGGGAATTGGCTCGAGCCGGGTTTACGATCGCCAACGGCGGCTACGGCGGGACGATGCTGGCGGGGGCGAAGGGGGCGGCTGAGGCCGGGGGCGAGGTGATCGGCGTTACCTGCTCGGCGTTCAAGGGCAAGGCCAACGAGTATGTGAGTCGAGAGATTGTTACGGGGTCGCTGAACGAGCGGCTGAACACGCTGGTGAAACTTGGGCGGGCTTATATTGTGCTGCCGGGCGGAACGGGGACGCTCCTGGAGCTGGCGATGGTGTGGGAATTGAAAAACAAGGGCTTCCTTGACGGGGAAAAGCCGATTATACTTTTGGGCGAGTTCTGGAAGCCGCTGGTCGATGTTGTGGCGAGCGATGATTTCGAGAGCAGCCGATCCGTAGAGCAGGCGGACGGGGCGGAGCAGGCTGTGGAATTGATTCCGCCGAGGGCGGATCTGCGATACTTATGATCGATGATTGATTATTTCTTCGTGGCGCCGGGTTCTTTGTAATGGGCAAGAGATTTAGAATTATAGTCTTTGGTTTTATCACGAGCGTTTTGCCGGCGTTGCCGGCGTTTGGGGCGGACGGGAAGGTTCTTGTGCGGGAGGGGTCTTCTATTGACGGGATGCAGGGCAAGCTCAGCCGCGCGAAGGCTGATGATGCGGAGCCTTATATCAGGTTTGAGGGGGATGATGTCTGGCTGTTCGAGCTGGGCAGCGACGTGAACGACTATCGCAATGTGGTCAAGTCCGGGACGAAGCTGCAGCTTCTGCCGTCGAGCCGGCTGGAGATGATGATTGCGGATTTCGAGGAGCATCCGGGCGGAACGCACCGGCTGTGGGGCAGGGTGACGCAATATAAGGGCGCGAATTACATCTTTGCCGCCTTTTTCCTGCCTGTGGTCGAGATTGCGCCTATGGAATTTGACGAGCCGAGCGAGCCGGTCGAGCCCAATGAGGCGGCGCCCGTTGCGGCAAGGACGGCGGCGGAGCCTAACGTATCGCAAACGCCGGCCGAGCCGAAGAACAAACCTGAGCCGAATGAGCCGGTGAAACAGCAAGGTAAGCCTGTTACTTCTGTGGGCGCGACCCGGAAGGTTGAGCCGCCGAAGCTGCTGCGCGATCCTAACGGGGTGCTGGAGATACCGCAGGATGTGCTTGACAAGCTCAATAGCAAAGAGGTAATCCTGCCGAGGAAGATGGAGCCTCGGGTCAAAGAGGCGCCGCGCAAGCTCGAACCACGGAAGGTGGTCTTGCCCAATAAGATAAAGGACGAGCCGAAGGCAGAAGAATCAGATCAGAAGGATTCCGCCGCGGCGAAGGAGACACAGGAGAAAGTCGAGAAAGATTCGGCGTCGTCTAATGAGACTAAGATCGCAGCCGGGGAGAAAGCCGCTTCGTTCGAGCGGCCTGCGATTCAGCTTGATTCGGTGCTGGCCGACCGGACTGCCACTCTTTTGAAGCAGGACAAGGGGCTGCCTGCGTTTGTTCTGGATGCCCTTGGGATGAGCGTCGGGCAGACTACCCTGCATCTGCTTCCCTGCGAGGCGATGGAGTTGACCGAGTCTCAAATCGCAGAGGCGCTGAACCGGCCGCGATTCAAGATAGCCGGGATAAAGACCAAGTACAAAGGCAAAGATTACCTCCTACTGCAAAAGGCCACCCGGATTTACGGGCACGGCAACTTCGGAAATTGACGGATTGTAGTACAAAGGCACTAAGACAGTAAGGTTGCCATAAGACAGATAACAGAGAAGGCAGAAGACGGTGAGTGACGAGCTTGACAATCTTCTTATTTCATGGTCGCAGGCGGGGGCCGACGACAGGCTGCTGAAGCTGCATTGGGAGATGAAGCGGGGAGCATTGTTCCCGGAGAATGCCTTG
>DATEBC010000185.1:0-8131 GCA_035288065.1 Sedimentisphaerales bacterium
GGGATAGACTGCGGCGGACCGTGCCCGGTGTGTGTCGATTGCGACTGGTGCGGCGACAACATTGAGCCGATACGCCTGAGGGGACGACCCAACGACGGCTATATCGACATCGTCTTCGTCCCCCACGATTCCTGGCAGGGAAACATGCCGGGTTTTATAAGCTACGCCGAAACCCTTGTAAGAGACTGGTACTTCAACCTCGATGATCTGACGGTCTGTCCCGATGCCGATAGCGACGGGTACTGCGACTCTCCTTCGATACCTTTTGATTTCAGGGACCGCTTCAACTTCTATTATGACTCCTCCGGATGGGGCAGGAATCCGGGAGAGTCTTTGCACTGGACAATAGGCGGCGAGCTGCCCGGCGAAGGCGACTACAACGGATTCCTTGCCTGGTGCATTCCAACCTGTCTTGGCGTACCCTTCGGACTGGGCTGCTTGTGCTGGCTCGACGAGCCGGACCACTTCTGGGGCTATGCGTCGTTTACCGACGTCGCCGCAATTATCGTTGACGAAGCGGTTGCTGATATACACGCAGTAACCTACCCCATCGGGCCGCCATTTGGAGGCGGCACCCATTTCACCGCCGATGACCCCAGAACTGTGCTGCACGAGACGGGCCACGCGCTCTTCGGCCTCATCGACGAGTACCGCTGGGAAGACAGCGAGACCTGGTACAACCTTATGCTGCAGTATGAGGACCTCGACAGGCCCTACAACGTCTGGAGAAACGACTTCGGCACACTCGGCATACCCAGATGCGAGGACTTCGTTGAGAATTATGGAATGGATCACTACGGTTTGGATCCTTGCGATTGCCGAATATTCACCCGCCCGAGCTACCATGCCTATGGCTTCGTCAGGGTGGACCCGGACCCGGATATGATGAACCATCAACATCAAGATACCGACGGCGACGGCGTATCGGACGCCCTTTTCCAGGGTGCCGACGCTCAGGTCATTAACATGGTTTTCAACGACTGGCCGGACTGGCTCGGAAAGGGCGCAAAGACCAAGAATGATCCTCCGGAGGCCCTTTCAAAAGGCGTCCTAACTTATGTCCATTTCGACAGCAATTCGTTCCACGAGGTTTATTCCAAAGTCGTTGACTACCATCCGGACGTATTTACGACGGTCGAGCCTTTCACTGTAAAGGTCCGCTCCGCCAACGGCAGCCTGCTCGATAGCTACGGCATCGCCGACCCACGCTATGCCTTCGGCCAAGAGCTGATCTACAGCGACAACGTGACAATCCCAATGAACATCGAATTCCACGAGAATCTGCGGTCAATCGAGATACACGACACCGCCACCGATGAGCAGCTCGGCTCCATAGACCTCGCCCCGGCAATCTATACATTCTGCTACGATAACGGCTACCAGGACCCTCACTGCATAACGCTTGACCTAGACAACAACGGTGTACTTGATATTGACGAGCCGCAGGAGTGGACCAGGGAAAACGCCGTGCTCAAGATATGCCAGGACAGTAATTCGCCCCAGTGCATGGGGCTCGACTGGGATAAGGACGGCATTCTGAACGACGTTGACAACTGCCCGAGCATATACAATCCGAATCAAGCCGATGCGGACAATGATGGAATAGGCGACGCCTGCGAGTCTGTCGTTGCCGACTTTGACCAGGACGGCGACGTCGATTGGATCGACCTTCTTGCCTTTAGAGCCTACTGGCTAAGCCGGCCAAACGACCAGTACTATTATGAAGGCTGCGACTATATCGCCGACGGCCTGATAAACTTCCGCGACCTTGCCGTCTTTGCCGACCACTGGACCCCTTCTCCGCCCGGCGCCCTATCGGCACCCGCTCGCTCCGCCACGCCCAGCATCGCCGTTTTGGGAACTCTGGCCGAGAACTGGCTGACACCGCTCGAATAACCCAACGACCACGTGATTCCGATGATCCGAAAGGAAAAGGGCTCCCAAAGCAGTCTTTGCACTTGGGAGCCCATTATCGAACAAAACCAATAGACTACACAAACCAATCCACACTTAGCCTATCGCGACTATAGTCATTGCGAGTCCGCCCGAGGCGGAGAAGTCGCAGACGCGCCTGTGGTCCGCCCGCGGCGGATGGCAATCTCCTCCCGTTCACGCAAAAAGTACTTCCGGCTGCTCTCAGGAGATATTCCAGATTACACATTCTCCGGCACAACAAACGGCGCGCGATACGGCCGGGTGGCAAGCTCGTCGGCCTTGGCATTGTTCACAAACTTCTCGCTCTTAGGATCGAATTGGAGCATCGGGCCCAGGCAATAGGTATTCTTCTCCACGTCGTAACCCAACGTGCCCTTAACGGTCTGCTTGATAGTCTCCCACGATTTGGCAACCTCTTCGTGCCTGCCTAACACATCCGGCACGACCTTGCCGGAGACCTGCTCGCCAAGCCGATAAGAGATATTTCCCAAATGGCAGCAGGCCGCCGAGGGATGCGCCTCTGTGATGTCGGCGTGTAGCTCCTCGCGTTTGCGGGAACGCACGCAGTATATGAAGTTCTCGAAGTTGTCGCCGGGTCCCCTCTTCACATCGACGTCCAGGCTCTCGCCCTTATCCGAACCTTTAGGATAGAACTTTCCGCCCTTAATCACGCCCCCCTCCATAAAGAACTCGTTATCGACTTTGGACGGATACTTCTTGCCATCGACGCCCGCCCTATCGACCAGGCCGATGACCTCGAATACGAGCAGCGGCCCGCCAAAGTCCATCACCGTCAACTGGCAGTTGGGAGTCTGGGCTTGGTCGGTAAACTCCGGATGACCGGGCGTCGAGTTGACCCAGCGCCCGCCCATGCTGATTACGCTCTTAGGCAGAGCCTGGCCGGGAATCGCCCACCGCGCAATATCCATTTGATGTACGCCCTGGTTGCCAATCTCGCCGTTCCCGAAATCCCAGAACCAGTGCCAGTTATAGTGGACTATGTTCTCATGGTACGGCTGAAGCGACGCAGGCCCGAGCCAGATATCGAAGTCCAGGCTCTCAGGCGGCTCTTTGGTTTCCTTAAAGCCGATACTCCATCGCCCCTGTCCATTCTTGGAGGCCCAGGCCTTGGATACCAGCAGCTTGCCGTACTTGCCGCTGGCGATAGCAGCCACCTGCTTTGCCCAGCTTCCGCTCGCGCGGCTCTGCGTGCCGTGCTGCACTATTCGCTTGTACTTCTCCGCCGCCTCGACGCACTTGCGGCCCTCGAAGATGTTGTGGCTGCAAGGCTGTTCGACATAGACATCCTTGCCCGCCTGGCACGCCCAAATCGTCGCCAGCGAGTGCCAATGATTTGTCGTGGCGATGGATATCGCGTCGATATCCTTGTTCTCCAACAGCTTGCGGATATCGACATAAGTCTCCACCGGCTTGTTACTGTCCTTGAAACTCTTGGCGCGTTTCTCCAAGACGTTTCTATCGACATCGCACAGTCCTGCCAGTCGCACCCCTTCCATGTCGCCGAACGCTCCGATGTGCGAGCCGCCCCTGCCGTTAATCCCCACTACGGCTACGCGAATGGCCTCGTTCGCGCCGCGAACACGAGAGAACGGCCCGGCCATCGTCAGCCCCACCCCCGCCGCCAGAGTGCCCTTCATAAAAGCTCGTCGTGAAATACGTCCCATTTTTAGCCTCCTGTTTACAAGTAACCCGTATATTTGCGGCCCGACCCGACAAAAAGCCAGACCCTATTATCAATTCAACACAACCAGAACCTAATCGAACCGGCCCCCAATTGCAAGGGCCAAAATATACCAACTCGTAAAATGACAATACGTTAACCCGCCCCCTCTCTGCGGCACGGGCTTCTCTGCTCCGCGAGCCTGCGTAGCGCTTCGCAGAGCAGGCCAGCCCGTGAAACTGGGTTTGGTCGTTTGAAATTGGCTTTGTTCCGGCTTCGATAGAGGCTTCGCCGCGACAAATTGGCTTTGTTTGGCTTTGTTTTTTCGGGGGCGGCCAGAGGAAATATCTCCATAATGCTTTTCAGAGCAAGGGTTTAGAGTCATTTTGCCTATTTTGAAATTGGGTTTGTTTTGCATAATTGACTGCCCGCCACAAAGCCACTGAGGCACGAAGGAATCTCAAAAGTATGTGTCTGTGGCGCGTTTTGTCCTGTCTTCTGAATTCTGTCTTCTGTCTTCATTACTATCTCGATTCTGTTAGTTTGATATATATTCCGCCATGGGCGGATTTTCGATATACTCTCCGCCAGAGGCGGATCTGCGATATTCTGTTAGCTGTATATTATACCTCATCTGGAGTTGGATGTCAAGTGAATTGTTGCCAAAGGAAAATCCCCGATTACCGCAGACGCCGGGGCTGACACGAAGGGAACCACGGATTACGCGGATTCTCGCGGATTATTAACCACGAATTCACACGAACTGCCACGAAGAAAACGAAGACACCCAAGGATGTAAGTGCATAAGGGCACAAGAGCATAAGAAAAAAGAGCGGAGACGAAAAACAAGAAATTCACATCATAAAGCCGTCATTTTGTGCTGAAGGCACTTGGGCAGAGGCCGGGGTACTCTCGCCCCGTCATTGCGAGGCCCCCGGGGCCATCGCAATCTCAACATCGCCGGTCAGGGCGAACGATTCTCTTATGAACGATCCCGCACTCTACGCCAGTTTGTAGGCGATTTGCTCTTCGAGAATGTCTTTAACGGTAAACGCTATTATGCTCTTGCCGGTTTTCTTGAAGAACGATTGTATTTCGCTGATTGCGTCGGATGAGAAATCGAAGGAAACAAAGAACCCTTTTGTTCGGTCTTCACGCATCATAACGGCCTCGAAGGCATCAATATCGGGTCGGCCAACCTTGTCCTTCTGCTTGACCTGGATGGGATACCATACATCCATAAAGTCCAGCTCGCCCTTCTTTTTCTTTGGGGTAGCCGAGACCGGATAAATCCGCCCGTCGATACCCATATCTCCGACCTGCGCCTTATTGGGAATGCCGCCCAGCGCGATGACCGCCCAGTTCTCAAATTCAAACGGCGGAATCTTGCGAAGCTGCTCCTCGCTCCACGGCAGGTCGCGCACGACGAAGCCCCGGCCAATCCGCCAGAGCTTCTCATCCTCTTTCATACCGCAGACATCTAGCAAACGCTTTGCCATCACCCGGCACGCCGTCGGCGAAATATCAATGCCGATCCACTGACGACCAAGATTTTCGGCGGCAACCAGCACCGTCCCGCAACCGCAAAACGCATCAAGAACAATGTCGTTGAGATTGCTGGAGGCTTTAATAATTCTTTCAAGCAGCGCCAAGGGTTTTTGTGTTGGGTAGCCGAGCGATTCCTTAGCCGCACCTGAGAATGTTGTTAGTGATGAAATATCATCCCAAATAGAATCAACTGGCTGGCCTTTAATTTCGTTTACATATCGCTTCAAGCTCGGAACGCCTCCGCTTGGAGGGAAATATATTCTACCCTCGGCAGCCAATTTCTCGAGTTCTTCCGGTGGCCGCATCCAATGCCGGCCTTTGCCGATTTTCGAAGGATCAAACCCCCGCCACGCCTTACCGGTTTCACCATTTCGCAATCCCGAACCGGTGAGGTCGTTTATTCTAAATTTACCCCGAGTTTCAACGAATTCATCAGTATATTTGAAATATCCATCCAAGTAGGATTGTGAATATTCTTTAAGTTCAACATTAAATGTGGGCTTATTCCCATTTGAGTACCGAAAAATAATATCATGCACATGACCAAAGCCATGAGTATCTGCATGAGCAGACGTCCTTTTCCACACAATTTCGTTTTGAAACCGGTTTTCGTCGAATATCTGGTCGAGCATGATTTTGACGTAATGTGAGGCGTGCCAGTCGCAATGGTAATAGAACGAGCCGGTTTTCTTTAGAACGCGGGCGAGTTCGAGACAGCGGGGCCGCATAAACTCGATATATGCCTGCGTCGAGCCGTGGCGGTCATCGAATGCGCGTTTTTCCTTTGTCTCGCCCCAGAAGACCTCGTAGTTGCGGTTAGAGTTAAAGGGTGGGTCGATATAGATAAGGTCGATGCACTCGTCAGGAAATTTCTTCAACTGATCGAGATTATCGCCGCAGTAAATCACCCGCGTATCGACCAGAGCCGATGGCCTGCCGACCTGCGCAGCCTTCTTTGACCCGGATGCAGCCTTCTTCTTCGCCATATACCGTTAGTGTACTCCCTGCCTGATAATTTGCAAGTGGCCACTGGTGGCCGTTTCTTCCATTCGACAATGTTCGCCAAAATTGTCGACTAGTCAGGTTTCCCGGCGTCAAATAGGGGCGTATCATCCGAAGGAAGCTCTGCACTGATTTCCCACTCGACGAACTTGTTACTTTTCTGGCTCCGGATCATTCGGGCCCACACTTCTAAAGAAGTGCCTTCATGGAAAGCACGCGTATAAACATTTCGAGGTTGAGTTACGGCAGAGTCAATTATTTTTGAATACTCATGGCCCATCTGATGGAGACCGGTAGGGTTATTAAAGGTGATGAGTGCGCGACCCGTCTCAGTGTTGATGCGAATGAATTTCACAGAGTGCTTCTCAAAGTCCTTGGCGCGCAACGAGGGATCGATGTGATAGCTACTCTTCAAAGCAAGTTTGTCTGATGAGCCGAGGTATATTGTCGATTTTGTATATTCGCTTTTGATGACTATTTTCTTGGCAGAGCGATCAATTGGCTCCACAAGATCGTTGAGTGCATCATCGATTACGTCCATGAACTTGACGGTTTCTACGGCGCTTGTTTTAACGATATCATATTCTCTAGCTAACAACTCCAGATCCTCGATAGCTTTCTCTCTTGTCGCAAATGTTTTTTTGGTATCGATGTGCCTCTTTATTAACAACCGATGCCATTTCCATAGAGATTTTACAACATCGTAGCCCATCATCAAGGCCAGAGGAATCATTACGTGCGTGAGAACATCGAATGAACGGTGTTCGAATGCGCATATCTTTATCTTTGTCCGGATGTCTTCACGTACAGGGTTAGTCGACAATTCCTTGTTGAAGTAGACTGCCGTACTATGTTCCCACAATGCCCACCAACCATCGAGTGCTCTGGCCAAATCATGAACATCGATAAGTCCATTGTCTGCATCAAGACCGGTGAAGGATATCTCGACTTTATCAACCGACGAGCTTTTGTTCATATCCCTGGTATTCTATCCATTTTCGCGCAGCCTTCAAGCCCTAAAACTTGCCCTGCCTCCCGCAGAATGTTTACCCGCCGCTTGCGCGCCGGTTCACACGGTCCCGCAAATCCCCCGTCCGTCTCCTGCTTGCCTGATACCCTTTCTCCTTCTGCGGCCCTCGTCCGTCGTCCTTCGTTCTTCTGCCTTATGCTCATAACCTGTTAAGCAGGAAGAAATTACGTTGTTCTTCTGCATGACGTGTGAAATATGCGGGCTAACGGGCGATTTCTTCTATTGCGAGGGCTACGATGTAGTCGGGCAGTTTCTGGAGGGCGGGCTTGGCGTGGTATGCGGCGATTATGCTTTTGTTCGGAAATACGCCCATCCGCTTTATCAAATCGGCGGCGACGGGGCGGAGGTCGTCGTCGGTCATTATGCTGCGGGCCTTGTCGGCGGCGGCCTCGGCCAACGCCTCGAATTCGGCGCGGGCGTCGTACCAGTTCAACTGAAGCTCCAGCTCGAAGGCCTGCCGGGCGCCGGTGCGGTCGAATGTGTATTGATAGCCGATTGGATTGAACGTCTCGATGCGCTCGTCGATGAACGCGACGCAGGCGTCGTGATACGCCTGGTATTTCTCGCCGTCGAACCCTTCAAAACCGCGCGCCCCGACTTCGTCTCTGAGTAAATGCCCGGCCCTTTCAGCCAGGCTGTCCCTGGCCGATTCGAGCATCTCGTAAACGGCTTCGTAATAGGCCCTCAAAATCAATGTTGTCTCGGTCATATGGCCGTTAGAGTATGTTTATTGGCCACAATCGTCAAGGGGGCTTCCGTATCACGCCCCAGCGAATACCCACATGTAACAGGTTGTTACGTAAGGAGCCGGCGTGACACCGGAAGAACACTGAGAACAAAACAGCACTGCCCGATAAGTAATGGGGACATAGAATTAAGATATTGGCAGACGGCAGGGATTCGGCGGCTGGCAATATCTTAATTCTATGTCCCCA
>DATEBC010000186.1:0-3149 GCA_035288065.1 Sedimentisphaerales bacterium
GAAACAAATTCAAAACACTAATGTCCGAATCAGCAAAACTCTGTTCTGACGATGTCAGAACAGTATGGGTCATTTCAATTTTGGTTATTTGAGCTTGTTTAGGATTTCGGATTTAGTGCTTAGGGTTTGGGCAACACGCCCGTAAGCTTGGCCCCTTATGAGGCTTGTCCCTCGTGGGGCGACCGGGTGAGATACAATACGACATACGCGATACGCTTGTGGCACGGGCTTCGGAGTCCGTGAAAACACGGCCAAGATGGCCGTGCCACGAGCAACGCAATACGACATGCGAGGTGCGAGAAATGGCAAGAAAGAGGGGTCTGTAAAAGTGAGAATGCCGACAATCATTCCTTCGACTGTACCCAAGAGGTGGCTGATCGCATCCGTGCTGGCAGTTGCAGCGGGCTGCGGGGGAACGGACAAGGGGGTGGCGCTCCATGATGAAATCCAGAGCCTGACGGACGAAAAGGCCCAGATCCAAAAGCAAATGGAGCAGACGAAGGCCGAAAACGAGCAGTTGAAGAAGCAGAACAAGGTGCTTGCCGCCCTGCCCGACAATGTCAAAGGCGAGAACATCCCGGGTATCCATGAGGTCCAGATCACCAAACTTACCAACCTCTACGACAAGGACAAGGACGGCAAGAAGGAGCTGCTGATTGTCTATATTCAGCCAATCGACCCGGACGGCGATGTCTTTAAGGCGCCCGGGGAAGTGGAGGTGGAGCTTTGGGACTTGGAAAAAACGCCGGGCGAAGCAAAGCTCGGCGAGTGGCAGATAAAGCCGAATGATTTGAGGAAGCTGTGGTTTGACACGGTGATGGGCACGAATTACAGGCTGACCTTCGACATCGGCGAGAAGGCCATAGACCCCGCGGAGCCGCTGACGGTCAAGGTAGCCTTCACCGATTACCGGACCGGCAAGGTATTCAAAGAGCAAAAGCTAATCAAACCACTCGAGAAATGAACGAGAGCCTGTTCATGCCAAAGGGCAAAATAGCACTGTTGGTCGTTGTGTTATTGTTGCCGGTCTTCTGCTCGGGCTTTGGGGCGGAGCTGAAAGGGGGGTGCGCGAAGGTTAATATTACTCCGCCGGTGGGGATTCCACTTATCGGTTCGTACGGCAAGCCGAGCGAAGATGTTCTGGATGAGCTATATGCCAGGGCGCTGGTGCTCAATGATGGGCAGACCACCGTCGCAATTGTCTCTGCGGATTTGCTGTACACGCCTTTGGAGGAGATCACCGGTCCGGCACGGCGGATCATTAAAGAAAAGATCGGCATCGGCGAGGAGAATATTCTTATCTGCGCGACTCACACTCACTCCGGGCCGGAGGTCTTTACGAGGTCGAAGTTCGAGTCGGCCCGGGAGGCCGGCGCGCCTGGAATCGACGAATCTTATCTGCAGACGCTGGTAAGCAAGATTGCAGGTTCGGTGCTTATTGCCTACAGGAATATGCAGGAGGTGAAGATAGGGGCGGCGGTGGGACGGGCGCCGGAGATGGTTTTCAACCGCCGGCCCAGGGCAGCCGACGGCTCGGCAGTGATGACCTGGAGGGTTACTGCGGAAGTTGCCGCGACCAGAAGAATAGAGACCTGTTCCGATGGCTCGACCATCGTTTCATTCACGCTTGACGCCAATGAGCCGAGTTTGACGTTCGGGCCGGTCGATCCGGAGCTTTGGGTGCTGCGGGTGGAAGATGCAAATGATAACATTGTCGGCTCGATTGTGAATTATGCCTGTCACGCGGTCTGTGTTTATCCTCATTTGCCGACCGCGATATCGGCTGATTTTCCGGGCGACGTGACGGAGCTTGTGGAGCGGGTGGAGGGGGGCGTGTGCCTTTTTGCGCTTGGGACGGCCGGCGATATTGTTCCTTACCAGAGGGGAGTGGAGGCTCATCGGCGGGTTGGCAGGGCCGTCGGCGGCGAGGCTGTGCGGCAGCTTCGGTTTGTTGAGACATCCGGTGACGTTACATTGAGGACGATTAAGAAGGAAATCAAATTCGCGGCGAAGAAAGCCGTCTCCGTCGATGGCGAGGAAAGTGCGGAGGAGGACGAAGAGTACATAACCAGCGAGATGCAGGCACTCAGGCTGGGTGACATCTATATTTTAGGGCTGCCTGGGGAGGTGTTGGTGGAAATCGGTCTGGAGATAAAAAGGATGGCGGGTCTGGAGAGGCTTTTTATTGTTTCTCTGAGTAACGATGCGATCGGGTATGTCTGCCATGGGGTGGCTTACGACGAGGGGGGGTATGAGCCGGGTTCGGCAACGCGGCTGGCAAAGGGGGCGGGGGAGATTATGGTGAAAGAGGCTCTTGAGCTGCTAAAAGGGATAAGGCAAGGCGAGTAGTAGTGAAGAACCTTCCGCAGCACAGCATCCTTTTCTTGGGGGATGGGGACTTCTGCAATCCTTGCCGGCTGGCGTGCAGCACAATTCAGTTTTTCTCAATTGCTTTTCGGTACTCGCACTTTGGCGACGAGCTGGTGCACCTTGTCCACGACGAGCTTTTCGACCGAGGGCGCAAAGGGTCCCGGCAGGGGTGTATAGACCATCATATCGCCGGCTTCATAGCCGCCTTCCTGCAAGACGCGGAGGGAAGGCAGGTAGCCAAAAACGTCATTGCAGTAGGCCGCCACCCAGACGGGCGGGCCCGCCTGCCCGTCGGAGCTTGAGCGGGCCAGCTCGGCCTTTAATCGCAGCGAATAATCGACCACAACTTCGCCGGCCAAGGCAATCATAGTCAAGTCGTCGCCAAACTGGATAACCTGGACGAGATACGGATAAGTTGTTGCGATTGTGCCCGTTTGCTCCAGCTCCTTTAGCAGCGTCTCGGCGTGGCGCCGTTCGTATTTGTTGGCGGATTTGGCCTGCTCTTTAAGCTGCTCGGGGCTGGGCGGTTCGGCAAACTCAAGCGTCACCGTATCGAGCGTTGCGCGAATCGGTCCGGCGACCGGTCGTGGTCGCGGGGCCAGAGCCGTCTCGACGCCGTTAGCCAATGCACGGCCATGCTCCATGCAATACTCGAGGGTGCGGGGTCCGCGGCGAGGGTAGGGATTCTGGTCGCCGCCGCAGCCGGCGATGAACATAGCGGCCGCGCCGGGGTGCTCCTGCTCTATGTATTCCTGGGCGAAGCCGGCGTAGTCGCCGCA
>DATEBC010000187.1:0-6191 GCA_035288065.1 Sedimentisphaerales bacterium
GGCTGTTGAAAAACATCAGATGGCTCAGTCGCCACACCATCCGTAACTGCACAATGTGCATTTCCACGTCATTGCGAGGAGGCCGAAGGCCGACGTGGCAATCTCAAAATGTTATTTGCGGGCTTTTTCAACAGCCCCACACCCACCTATTTCCCTTTTCTATTTTGACTTTTCGGTCGTTCTTTTGTTGGTCTTCCGACAGGCAGCGGCCGGACTCGTCGGCCGAGCAACTTTTCGAGCTTGCTGAGGAAGCTGTCGCTTCCAAGCGGTCTGCCCGTGTGCGTATTGACTCGAAGCCGGCCAAGCTCAGTCTCGTCGATGCCTGCATTTAGTTCCTTTCGCCACTGTTCATCCGAAATCATACCATACCATCGCGACAAGTCCAGCAATTCCGACCGCGCCTTGCCGTCCACATGCACAGCCGCACTCGACCATTCATAGCGCCACGCCTTCCGGCAGATCTTCGCCCGAACCGGGTTAAGCTCGACATATCTCATCGCCAGCCAGAAATGCCGCTCATCCAGCGCGCATGAGTAGAATCGGCCCTGCCACAAATGCCCGCAGCGCTTGTGAAATCGGTTGATGTACTGCGTGTAACGGAAGTGCGCTCGCCCCAGGGCCTTGGCCAGCGAATCCTCGGCCTGCGGTATCGCGACAATGTGCATGTGATTGCCCAGAAGACAGTAACCGACGATATCCAGCCCGCACTTCTCGGCCTGCTCCCTGAGCATCTCCAAATATACACGCCGATCATCATCAACAAAGAACACATCCTGGCGATTATTTCCCCGCTGGGTGATATGATGAGCACACCCGGCCACAACTGTCCTTGCTAATCTCGGCATAAGCCGAAATTACCCGCAAAATCCACATTTGTCAACATAAAATAGCTGGCTGTCCCTGTGCCGCGCCGAAATGGCGATGATACAAAGCAAGCACTGTGCGTATCGCCTCAAAAGATTCTCCGCGTTGAATTGACTTTTCCCCCGCCGCGACTATAATTGGCAATAATGAAATATGTAAAAACACAGTGTTAATCTGCGTTAATCGCTATGGGACCGTGGGCCCGTGTCAACAAAATGGCTAGGCCATGTGGCTATGCCACGGCTTAACCGGCTTAACCACAAAATCGCTCAGTTTGAGTTATTTATGAAGCCCGGCGCCAAACCATCAAAATTGATGACCCTCTTTCTTGCCACGCGGCCCAAACACTTGGTCGCCGGCGCCGCCCCCGTCATTGTCGGCTCGTGCCTCGGCTATGCAACCCTCGGCTCGTTCAATGTCCTGCTGTTCGTGCTCGCACTGCTTTCGATAATTCTCCTGCAGGCCGGGGCCAATATGGCCAACGATTACTTCGACCACGTCTCCGGAAATGACTGGGCCAACAAGAACCCCACCCCCTTCTCCGGCGGAAGCCGATTCATTCAGCAGGGCCTTCTTTCGCCCAAAGCAATGCTCCTTGCAGCCCTCGCCGCCCTGGCCTTAGGCTGTGCCATTGGAGTTGTAATCCTCATATTGACCCAGAGCTTGTTCATCCTGATCCTCGGCCTGATCGGCGTGCTGGGAGGCTTCTTCTACACCGCTAATCCTATCAAGCTCGGCTACCGCATGGTCGGCGAGTTCGTGATATTCCTGCTCTTCGGCCTGCTCCCCGTATATGGCGCGTACTACCTGCAAACACAGAGCATTGATGCCGTCGCCCTCGTGCCCGGCATCCTGGTCGGAATTCTCATCTTCCTCATCATTCTCGTAAACGAGTTTCCGGATCTCGCCGCCGATGCCGCCGTCAATAAGAAAACTCTTGTCGTCGTCTTTGGCGTGCCGGCCTCGGCCTGGATTTACCGCCTTGCACTGATTGCGAGTTTCATCATCGCAATCACCGCCGCCGCCCTCTATCGCCCGATGTTCTATGCCGGCCTGCTTTACCTGCTTACCCTGCCCGCTGCCATCGGCGTCCTCAAAGCCCTCAACAAAGACGATCTCGCCAAGCCGGGCCAATACAAGGCCAGCCAAATAACCGTCTTAGTGCACACAATCGGCTCGCTGACCCTCGCCGCCGGCTTCATCATCTCCGGCCTGTTCGACCAGCCAGCCTGACCCCAATTCACAGAAAATCCCCAAAAACCGCTTCTGACCCAAGTCGATCCCTGAGCGTTCCAGCCTTGATTCACGCGTCGTGATTTGATATGCTGACATCATAGCAACGCCGCCGGCCTCAATATGAGCGGCTCGCTGGACTACGACGATTGGACCGAACTCGCAGCTCTAATACATCACAGATCCAAGTGGCAAAAGCCGGTTGACTGCCGGCAGGAAAACTCAGTGCAATTTCATCAAAAGGAGCCAGGAAATGAAGACTTCGTGGCGGTTATTGTGTATGGCCGTTCTAATTTCTGCCGGAGCCAGCCATTCGCAGGTTAAGAGCGTGCCCGCCGAGGATAAGAACGGCCGCTGGCTGGACATCTCGGCCAACGTCATACAGAGCCTTGAGAGCGAAGGGAAAAAAATCGGCTATCCCGGCAAGGCGGCCGGTATTACGGTCGATCGCATTACCGGCGACGTGTTCATGGTCATTCCCGACCAGGGAATCTGGCGGAGCAGCGATCACGGAAGCTCTTTCACCCGGGTTGACGGCGGCAAGATCGGCGGAAGGTGCGAGACCGGCTTTGCCTTGAACTTCGATCCACTCGGCAAAAGGCTCGCCTGCTTCATGCTCGACGGGCCCAGCGGCTACACCATCGACGGCGGAAAAACCTGGCACGGCATGCAACCCAATCAGCGCGGTTGGGATTCCGGCTCGGTCGATTGGTCCGCCCAGAAGCCCGCCAACATCTTCGCCCTGCGGCACGAATGCGGCGGCGAGGTCTATACCAGCAACGAGATGGGCCGGACCTGGAAGCTCAAGGGCAAGGCATTCGCGTCGGTGGGCATCTTCGATGCCGGGACATTCGTCGCAACAAAAGAGAAGGAGCGGGGCATCTTTCGCACGACCGACGGCGGCGAGAGCTGGACCAGCGTCTGCGAGCTCCAGCCCGCCGGACGCGACATCCGGATTCTAAAAGGCATCGCCTACTGGACCAGCGCCGAGGGACTGCTCGTAAGTAAGGACAGGGGCGCGACGTGGGCCGTGCAGGGAGAAGCGGTCGAATGCTCTTTCGGCCCCTGCTTCGGCAAGGACGAAATGCACATCATCGTCGTGGGCAAGAAAGGCTTTTTCCAGACCGCCGACGGCGGCCGTCAGTGGAAGCTGGCGGCCCCATTGCCGCCTCAGTACAGCGTGACAATCCCGGGCTGGTTCCTCAACTTCGGCTGGGACCATCACGCCAATATCTTCTACGCTTCATGCATGGGCAAGCCTGCCTACAAGTATCAGAATTAACCGGCCCCGGCCCCCGAGGATGGATGTCCGCGGACGATTTAACTATAAGTTGTTGGGAGCAGACAATGCGATCCATTAGGATTTTCTTCAAGAATAGAGAAGGTGTGCGTGTTCCTGCAACCAGCAGACCGAATCCGATTGACCTGATTGCTTTGATTACTGAGACTTGGGCCAGCAATTAAAACACCGTTGTAAACCCGATGAATACGCAGATTTCCCAAAGAAAGCTGGTTCAGTGGAAAGAGTGACATTTGCAGAGTCATGGGAGGAATTCTTTCGCAAGGTCGGTCTGAAATCCTTCGGCGATTTCTACGACTATCCCGCCGGGACCAGGATCGGCGAAAACCAGCGCAGAAACGTCTATAGGCTGACCCTCGCCGAAGGCCCCTACGGAAAGGTGTTTTACATAAAGCGGTTTAAGAAGCCTCATCTCAAGGATATGCTCATCGCGAGCTTCAATTTCGGCAGGCTCACCTCCCAGGCGCAAGTCGAATGGGGCAATGCAAATCTGCTCGGCCAAAACGGCATCGACACATACAAGCCGGCCTGCATGGGCGAGCAAACGATTTGCGGGATCGAGAGGAATTCATTTATCATAACCGAGCAGTTGAAATCGACCTGCCTGCTGGAGTTCGTCATAAAAAAATGGCGCACGCTCGAACGAACACTCCAGGACAGAATAGTAATCGCAATGGCGCAGTTGGCCCGCAGAGCGCATGAGGCGAACATATTTTTCAAGGATTTGCCTATATGGCATATCTTTATCGACGAAGATAGTTTCGAAGATGATTGCCGTTTGAGCGTTATCGACCTGCATCGAATATTGCGAAACGTCAAAGACCCCAACAAGAAAATAATGGATATCGCAGCTCTGTATTGGAGCATGTCGGGCGATTATTTCGACAGCAGGCATAAAGACCTGCTCGTAACGACATACGCCGCGGACGGCTGGGCAGGCGGCAAAGAAAACATCCTTCGGAAAATCCGCAAGCGCGCCCGCACACTCGATAATCGCCGGAACCTCCGCCGTCACTACGACAAGGCTAAGACTGTATCAGCCTGATTATCGCCTCGAGGTCGTTCGGCGCTTCTATGGGCGGGTTGCTGAACCGGCCTTGTTTATCTTTGTGATAGCTGACGGTCAGGTTGGCGTCTTTCAGGGGATGGCCCGTCAGTACGCAGGCGACTGTCTCGTCGGCGGCGATGACGCCTTCGGCCCTTAAATGCCTCAAGCCCGCTATCGTCGCGGCGGAGGCCGGCTCGCAGCCGAGGCCGTCCCTGCCTATCACGGCCTTTGCGTCGCAAATCTCCTCGTCGCTAACCGCACGGACAACGCCGTCGCATATATCAATCGCACGCAGACACTTCTTCAGATTGACCGGCCGGGATATCTCTATCGCAGAAGCGCACGTATGCGGCGAAAAATTGCGGGCCGTCAGGTCGGCGTAGTAATCGTCGATAATCCCCTGATCGACTCTGCCTTCATTCCAGACGAGTTTCTTATTATTGACCAGGTCGTTCAGGGTATCGGCGCCCGTGGCGTTGATAATCGCCATCCGCGGTATCCGCTCTATCAGGCCAAGGGCCTTGAGCTCGCCGAAGGCCTTGCCGAACGCGCTTGAATTGCCGAGATTTCCGCCCGGCACAACGATCCAGTCCGGCACGCGCCAGCCCAACTGCTCGATTATGCGATACATTATTGTCTTCTGCCCTTCGAGCCGGAATGGGTTCAGCGAATTGAGCAGGTACAGCCCCAGCCTCACGCAGACATCCTGAACCTGGCGCATGCAATCGTCGAAGTCGCCCCGAATCTGGATCGTCTGCGCCCCGTAATCCATCGCCTGGCTGAGCTTGCCGAAGGCGATTCGGCCCGACCCGATAAAAACCGTGCACTTCAGACCGCAGCTATGTGCGTAAAGAGCCACCGAAGCCGACGTATTGCCCGTCGATGCGCAGGCGCTCGATTTTGCGCCGACCATTCTCGCGTGGCTGAACGCCCCGGCCATCCCGTTATCCTTGAACGACCCGGAGGGATTCAGCCCTTCATACTGCAAGTGCAGCCGGCCAGGCCGCATATCCGCATATTCGCCAACCGCGTCGTTTCGCTGCAGGATAGTCTGGCCCTCGCCGATGGTCACTTTGGACTTGTCGTCGCAGAAGTTGAGCAGCTCCCGGAACCGCCAAACGCCTGAAAAATTCAGCGGGTTGTCCCTCCTGCCCCAGCGCTTGGCGAATTCGCTCAATTTTTTGGGCACGTCGATCTTGTCCCAGTTGTAACATACATCCAGCAAATCGCCGCACTGGGGGCACTTAAACCCGCCCGTTACGGATGCGCAATCGAGCTCGGTCCCGCAATCGGGGTTTATGCACTTCTGATAAGCCTTAGCAGTCATATTCTCGTATCTCGTATTTCGTATCTCGTCGTTCGATTCGCGCTTCGCCAGCAACGAATCTATGTATCGGCCCTTCCGGCACAACGCTGCAATTATAGAGAATAAATGGGGCCAGGGGTAGAGAAAGTGGGTGAGTGGATCGTATTGAGTATCGCGCATTGCGGATTGCGTGGAATCCGGCTTCGCCCCGCCCCGGCTGGGTTTCGCGGCGACAAGTTGGGTTTGTTCCGGCTTCGCCCCGCCACAGGCGGGCTTCGCCGCGACAAGTTGGGTTTGATTGGGTTTGTTTTTTCGAGTGGGTGCGAGGCGGTTTTTGTTCGTAATTCTTTGTGACACAAGGGGTTGCGGTGGTTTTGGGTTTTCGGAAATTGGGTTTGTTTTGCAGAATTGACTGATAGCCACGAAGCCACCAAGACGCA
>DATEBC010000188.1:0-7410 GCA_035288065.1 Sedimentisphaerales bacterium
ACGACAGATTCCAAGTCCTTATGCACCATGAGCACATAAAGCGTCGGCTCGCTCGGCCCGTATTTCGGCGTAAATACGCCCACCGGCCCGATACCCACCCTGTTCATCGCCTCTATCCCCACGCCGCGCAGAAAATCGCCGAGCATGTTCTTCTTGGCGCCCCCGTGCAGCCTATACCGCCTCAGCTCGAAATATTCCCGCTCGCTTCTCTCCGCCGCCAAAGCTGCACTCTTCAGGCCCGCAATTCCAGCAACGCCAACACCGGTTAAGAATTCACGTCGTCTCATTGCATATTCTCCTTGTTTACTTCTGCTTAAGGCTTCTGCTTGTCTGCTTTATCGTCGGTTGGATTCAAGGCCCAACCACCCCCCCAAAGCATAACCCAACGCACAATTGGCGTCAAAGGCAAAACCCAGCGTTCACAGAAGCCCCTGAACATTTGCCCCATCGGGAAATAATAATAAAAGGACATACCTGTAACAAATCCGTAACACTCATAAGCGAAGATTATACGTGGTAAGAACAAAGAAATTCAGTTAATCTATTTGAAAGGAGCGCAATTATGAAGACTCTGACAATCACAATTATTTCTCTGTTGCTGATCGTCATAGCGTTTATGACGCCGGCCTTGGCCGGGCCTGCAAGCGTCCTGCTTCAGGAAGGACTCTACGCCGAGGAGATTGAAGGCGACCTCGACGGGGCAATCAAAATCTACGAGCAGGTCCTGGCAGAGGCAAAGGACGTTGAACAGACCGCCGCCCAGGCGACCTACCGCATCGGCCTGTGCCATCTGAAGAAGGGCGACAAGACAAAGGCCGCAAGCTATTTCCAGAGCATCCTAAGAGAATACCCCGACAATGAGCAGTTGAACGCCAGGGCAAAGGAACAGCTCAACAAAGTGGGGACTCCAGCCGAAGTCCCTTTCGGCTCGACCGCAGCCAGCCTGTATGAAAAGCTGCCTCCGGAGGTAATTCAGTTTGTGGGCAACAAGTATGGCAGCATCTGCGCCGAGGCCAGAGCGAAGAAACTGTATTCCAATTCCCACGTCTATTACGTCACATCCGATTTTGTGCTGCTCAAGGGGGGAATGGGATATTATCACAATCTCTCGGACAAGGCGTTGTTCAACAAGATTCGCCTCTGCGGGACGAGCGAACCTAACCAGACTCACTACGACATTGCAGGCCGAGAAATGAATACGGAGATTGTGCCGGACAAGGTGCGCCAGGGCTTCTATCACATTTACTGGACTCCGCATCAGCCGGTGCCCGCAGGAGAGATGTTTTACTATGGGTGGTGCATTGACAGGGCTGAGCAACTGCCTGCGGTCTCCGCTCAGGACCCGGCGTCGGATCCCGCTCAATACAAGCTGACGATGCAGAATCAATTCGGCAACCATGTCGTTGAGACTTTCTTCCTCGTACTCCCCGTGAACACAAGAATCATCAGCCGGACCGAAGACTACACGGCCAAAGACACCATCGCCGGTTTCGATGTCTATTGCTTCTCGAAGGAAGTGGCCGAAGATGCCAACCATCAGGTCGAGGTGGTTCTTGCCGGCCCCGCTGAGACCAAGACCAACCTCTACGAGCGCCTGCCCAATGAGGTGCTTACACACATAGGCGGCAAGTACGGCAGCATCTCCGCCGAGGCTGGGGCGAAGAGCTTGTATTCCAACTCCCATATTTACTGCGTGACATCCGACTGGGTGCTTCTCACGGGGGGAATGGGGTACTATCGCAACGGGTCGGACCAGCCTCGCACTGAGAAAGTCAGGCTGTCCGGAACGAGCAGCCCGAAGCAGACCCTTTACGACGTCGCCGGCAGACAAATGAATATCGAAATAGTGCCGGACAAAGCACGCTCCAACTTCTATCATATCTACTGGACGCCGTCGGAGGCGATACCGCCGGGGCAGATGTTCTATTACGGCTGGAGCAGCGACCAGTCGAGACCTCTGCAGCCGGCAGCAGGGGCCGGACAGTATTCTCTGACGATGCAGAACCACTTCGGCGAGCGCGTCGTTGAGACTTTCTTCCTCGTGGCCCCCGTGAATACAAGCATCATCAGCCGGACTGAAGAATTCACAGCAAAGGACACTGTGGGCGGTTTTGATATATATTACTGGTCGAAAGAAGCGCCGCCCAACACAGATCACACAGTTGATGTGACTCTTGGAGTATCACAGGAGCAGGTTGCGGAAATAGTGCGAAAGGCCGTGCTCACAATCTCCACGTGTGCGGAGTCCGATCCGAAGGTTGCAGAATCGCTCGATAGCCTAAAACCGTTCAAAGACGGCAGGACAATCAATGAGCTGTGCAAATACCTCGAATCGGATACGGCAACTGTAAGACGCTCGGCGATCTTTATTCTGTGGCGAGGTGGATTCAAGGATATTGCTCCCGCGGAAGACAAACTCTTGAAACTCTGCGGTCACGAAGAGAACCTCACCCGGGGGATGTCTCTGCTTGCTCTGGGCGCGGCCAAAGTCGCCGCCGGCTACGAAATCCTCGCAGATAAGACAGTGAACGACAGCGACGGTTATGTAAGAAGGTGCGCAGCCTACGCCCTCGGATTGTATGGCGACAAAAAGGCCGTGCCTGTTCTGGAGAAGGCGCTCCAGGACAAGGACCAACTGGTGAAGAACAACGCTCAGGCGGCGATTACGATGCTGACAGAGCTAAAAGATTCCGAACAGAAATAGATGAACGGGTTCACCAAGAATTCATCGGGCCAGTTACGGTGGGTGATATTGCTGCTCGCAGTAGCGGTGATATTGCCCACCCTGTGCCTGCTCTGGTTTATGAATAGCGCCGTCAAGAACGAACGTCTTGCCGTCCGCCAGAGGCTGGTCAATTCCTACGCGGAGTCGCTGGAAAAGCTCAAGGAGTACAACGAGGATATTTGGCTGAAATTGACCGACATGCCGGCGCAGATTCTTTCCGACGGCGTCCCCGGCTTCCTCAAGGCTATTGCTATTGTCCGAACGCAGAACTACGGCAAGGGAGACTACGACCACGGCGACGCCGTACTGGTCTATGACGCCAACGGCGTTCTGCTGCACCCTGTCCTAAAAGATTACCAGCCGGATGCAGCCGACGTGAATGAATCTCTGTGGCGGCTTGAGTTTGTCGAGGGGGACTATGCCGCCGCCGTCCTGGAATACCGCCGGATAGCGGACAAATCCGAGGATGAGGCAGCCAAGCTTTATGCCGAAATTGCCGCCGTGCGAAACCTCAAGAAGTCCGGCGACGCGGCCGCCGCCTTAAAAGAATGCGACCGGATAGTCGAAGCCGCGCGACAACCGGATATTCGGCAGTTCAACCTGCTAATGCAGCTTAGGATAATGCAGATTCGATTAAGCAAAGATGCCGGTTCGTCCGATTATCCCAACCTTGTCAAGCGATTCATCGAGCAGGCAACCGAATATACGGATATTCGGGATTATGCCTCGCCCCGCCCCGATTCCGTCTCGCTGCCTTCGACATCCCGCATATTCTTCCTGCGAAGGGCCGTTGAATTCGCCCGTGACCCGACCCTCAATATTGCGCCCGAGAAGATTCAACTCGCCGAAAAACTCATTGCCGCCGAGCTGCTCTCACTTGAAATGGCCGACAAATATCCCGATGCCTCGGCTGTCGCCGGCTGGCCCGAAAGAACGGCTCGAAGAATCGACCATCGCAGCGACCTGTTTGGCTACGTCGTGACCGATTCCGGCAAAAAGGCCCTCATAGTCTTCGACGCCGACAACCTGCGGATATTCTTCGAGGTGTACGGCACAACGAGCTTTCCCAAAGACCTCGATTACACGATCACCGATGATACGGGCCGCCGCGTCCTCGGCATCGATAATCCAACGGGGCAGGCGCTGCTCAAACATGCCGTCAGCAAGTACTTCCCGCGCTGGGAGATTTCCGCTTTTCTCAAGGATGACGACTTCTTCGCCAGCGCAGCTCAGAGGCAAACCGCCGTTTATATCTGGGTCGGCGTATTGGTTGTAACCTTGATCCTCGTCACCGGCGGCTTTGCCGGCCGGGCACTCGGCAGGCAGATGAAGCTCAACAGGCTGAAGAACGATTTTATTGCGACAGTCTCGCACGAGTTGAAAACGCCGCTGGCCTCGATGCGCGTCTTAGCCGACACCCTGCTCGACGGCAACTACAAAGACCAGCAGCAGGCGAAGGAGTACCTCGAGCTAATCTGCAAGGAAAACAGGAGACTCAGCGGCCTGATTGATAATTTCCTGACGTTCTCAAGGATGGAGCGGAATAAGCGGGCGTTCGATATGTCGCCGACAAGCCCTGCTGATATTGCCCGCGCCGCCGCCGATGCGGTGAAGACAAAATTCGGCCAGTGCGGATGCCGACTTGGGATCGAGATTGCCGGGGATTTGCCCGATGTCCCGGCCGACCGGGATGCTATGGCGACGGTGCTCGTCAACCTGCTCGATAACGCCTGCAAATACTCTTATGATGACAAGCAGATTGAATTGAAGGCGTTCGCGCAAGACGGTTTGGTTTGCTTCTCGGTGACTGATAACGGGATAGGAATTACACGCAGGCAGATAAGAAGGATATTTGACAGGTTTTACCAGGCCGACCGCAGCCTCTCTCGGCGGGCCGAAGGCTGCGGACTGGGCTTGTCCATAGCCAAGTTCATCGTCGATGCGCACAAAGGAACAATTACCGTCGAAAGCAAACCAGGCAAAGGCAGCACCTTCACCGTAAAGCTGCCGACGGTTGGCTGAGGCAGTAGTAATGTATCGGAACAGAACAAATACGTCGTGTCATTGCGAGTCCGCCCGAGGCGGGCTGGGGGACGACGAAGCAATCCGGCCGTTGCGAAACCTTGAGATTGCCACGCCCCGATGAATCGGGGCTCGCAATGACGGCCCGACAGATTATGCCTTGCCGGCCAACAGTATGGAAACAATCCTGATAATTGAAGATGATTCGAGTATGCTTCGCGGCCTGAGAGACAACTTCGAGTTCGCCGGCTACAAGGTCCTGGTCGCAACGGACGGCGAGGCAGGACTAAACGCCGCGCTCAACGGCAAGCCGGACCTGATGATCCTCGACATCATGCTGCCCGAAATCAACGGCTACGAAATCTGCCGCCTGATCAGAAAAGAAGGCCTCGAAATGCCGATCATTATGCTGACCGCCAAGGGCGAGGAGTCCGACATCGTCCTGGGCCTCAACCTCGGCGCCGACGATTACGTCACCAAGCCCTTCAGCATAAAAGAGCTTCTCGCCAGAGCAGCCGCCTTCCTGCGAAGGCGGCGACAGGCCGGGCAGGATGTTTACGAATTCGGCGATTGCCGCCTGGACATCCCCTCAAGAAAGCTAACGTGTAATAACCGGCAGGTCGATCTGTCCCCCAAGGAGTTTGCTTTGCTGGAGTACTTTGCCGAGAAGACCGGACGGGCGCTCACCCGCGACGAAATTCTCAACGCAGTCTGGGGATACGACTCCTTCTCCGGCCCACGCACGGTCGATCGATTCGTAACTACCCTGCGATCAAAAATCGAGCCGGACCCTCACAACCCCACCTTCATCCACACCATCCGGGAAATAGGCTACAAATTCGAGCCGCCCGAACCGACCATGTGAAGTTGGCAATGCTGAGACTGCTCGTTCTGCTTCGCGTTGTTGCGTCCTCTACTTCAGTTTGTACTCCCTGTCGGAATAGATGATCCCGTTCTTTCTCTCTTTGGGAGGGTACTGTTCCATGACCTCCTTACCGAGGTCTTCGATCCATTTCCAGACCGGCGCTTCTTCATTGAAGACGAGGAGCTTGGTTTTTGGGTCGCGCTTCCAGAAAACGGGTGCCGGCGAGTGTTCGAAATCTATGCGTTCGAGCACAAGTCCGAATGCTACACAGCCCCTCAATAGGTTCTGCAGGCCGGTCACGAAGATCCAATTGTCCGGCCAGCACTTCCACGGCATGATAGGTGCCGGATGTGCAGGGCCGAAGTGTGCGAAGTTCCTCGAGAAATACCCATACCAACCAACAAGGGAAGGTGGCACGAGTGATTTAGTGCGCGCCACGACACCACTTACTGAATACCTGTCCTGCAGAAGACGATCGAACTGGCCCTTATTCTGTGAGATGTCCACGAGAACGAAACAGTTCTCCATGACGGACCTGAGCAGTACTCCCGATTGCACGAAGAGCCCGTTTTTGAAGCAGGTCAGCGCACCTATGAGAGACAGAAGCGTATTGTGCTGTATCCATGGCATTGGCTCATCAACACTTCTCAGCCCCCCATTCATTCTGACGACGGGAGGCTGGAGATGCCTTAACAAAAGGTGGTCGAGGAGCCATGAAATCCTAAATACATAGCTTCTGGCACGCTTCATGAATTCTTTACTTGTGGAAGGACCAAACTTGGTGATCCAGTCCGAAAGGGTGGTCTCCATAGGCGGTGTTCCTGGTGGAACAAGCGAAGCAAGAAATTTCTCACAGCAATTTGCATATGACTTCCGGCTTCCACAGAAACATCTTCGGGACGTACTCATTTTTCCTGCTACCTTCCATACAAGCTGCTTCGTCCAAGATGTTTGACGCGGTCTCTCGCAGCCACATTTTGGACTTGGGCAGCGACGTCTGCGGCTGAGATTCTATGCCTATTCCCATTGTACCGCCAGTTCCGTACACCGGGTAGCAGAATGCCGGTTTCTCGAATTGCTAGCTGCGATTGGGCTTCTGATGTACTGCCGATTTCAGTTGTGCAGTACCTCCATGATGCTATAATCAAACTGTTGCTGGGCATTTTTTGAGGTGCGCGTTTGGCTGTGCGTCCGTGATCTTACAATGGAGATTGTTCAGTCGCAGGGCATGTTGAGCATTTGGGGAGTAACAAATATGGCTGGTTTTGGGAATGGTATTGACAGGCGGGGGTTTTTGCGGGGTTCGGTGGGGGCCTTAGGGGCGATGGTTCTGCCGGGGATTTCGTTTGGCGCGAGAGAGAAGGCTGAACGGCCGAATGTTCTATGGCTCAGTTGCGAGGATACAAGTCCTGATTTGGGCTGTTACGGCGATGAGTATTCGGTCAGCCCGAATATCGATAACCTCGCTGCCCAGGGCGTCCGCTACGACAACGTCTATTCCCATTCCGGCGTCTGCGCACCCACCCGCTCCGGCATAATCACCGGGATGTATCCGACGACCATCGGGACGCACCACATGCGCTGCCAGGGCGTGCCGCCGGCCTGCGTAAAGTGCTTCCCGGAATATCTAAGGGCCGCCGGCTACTACTGCACCAACAACTCCAAGACCGACTACCAGTTCGACCCGCCCGCAAGCGCCTGGGATGAATGCAACGGCAAGGCCCACTGGCGCAACCGCCCCGAAGGCCGGCCCTTCTTCGCCGTCTTCAACTACACCACCTCCCACGAAAGCCAAATC
>DATEBC010000189.1:0-12464 GCA_035288065.1 Sedimentisphaerales bacterium
ATTGACCGGCCAAGCGGGCAATTTCACCGCAAGACTCGCTATCAAGCCGAATTATGTCGATCTTGAAAAGTGCACCGGCTGCGGTGTCTGCGCCGAAAATTGCCCCGTTGCCGTCCCGGATGAATACAATCAGCTTCTCAACGATAGAAAAGCAATCTTCAAGGAATACCCGCAGGCGGTGCCCAACAAATTTGCTATGACCAGGCAGGGCGTGCCGCCGTGCCACGATAGCTGCCCCATTCACGGCAATCCCTGTGGATACGTCGCCCTGGCCGCCGCGGGTAAATTCGAAGAGGCCTACGCCTCGGCGACGGAAAAAAATCCATTCCCCTCGATTTGCGGCAGGATTTGCGAGCATCCCTGCGAGCAGACCTGCAACCGCGCCAACCTCGATGCCCCCGTCTCGATTGCCTACATAAAGAGATTCCTCGCTGATCGCCACCACGAGCAGGGCACGGAGCCGTCGGCCCGGGAAAAGCAGGCGTCGATTCAAGAAAACGGTAGGAAAGTCGCCGTGATCGGTTCAGGACCGGCGGGCCTGGCCGCCGCCCTGGAGCTCAGGAAGATGGGATATTCGGTCACCATTTTCGAGAAGCACGGAGTATTGGGAGGGATGATGAGGATCGGCATCCCAGAATACAGGCTGCCGACGGAAGTTATCGAGAGGGACATTCAGAATATCCTGGACTACGGGATTGACGTTAAGTTGAACCGCCCTGTCAAAAGCAAGGCTGACATCGAGAAGTTTCTTAAGGAGGGATTTGACGCGGTATTCCTTGCAGTCGGGTCCCACGCAAGCGTCCGACTGGCGATACCGGGCGAGGAGCTTGACAACGTATCACAAGGCATCGATTTTCTTCGCGATGTGAGGCTTGGCAGGAAGAAGGAGATAGGCAACAGGGTCGCCGTAATTGGCGGCGGCAACACGGCAATAGACGCGGCTCGAATGGCCTTGAGGCTTGGTGGCGAGGACGTGACCATCATTTATCGCCGGACGCGCGATGAGATGCCAGCCTTTTCCGAAGAGATCGAACATGCGTTGCAGGAAGGTGTGAAGCTGTGGACCCTTACATCGCCCAAGCGGATATTGCAGGGGGATGGTCGGCTCAAAGTCGAATGCGTGCGAAACGAATTAGGCGAGCCTGATGAAAGCGGCAGGAGACGTCCCGTTGAGATACCCGGAAGCGAGCACCTTATTGAGGTTGATTCACTGCTGTTGGCTGTCGGCCAAAAACCGGACCTTGGATTCCTTCAGGCTGACAAGAAGATCGAACTTACTCGGTCCGCCGCAATACAGGTTGACAAGAAGACGGGCGCGACCTCGTGGCCGGGCGTTTTTGCGGGCGGCGATGTGATTCGCGGCGCCGCCAGCGTTGTCCAGGCCACAGCCGACGGGCAGCTTGCGGCAAAGGCCATAGACGCCTACATCAAGGGCGAGAAATTCGAGCCGGAAGAACAAACCCAACCTGTCGTAGAGATCTCGGCCCAGGAGCTCAAAGAGCGAAAAGAGAAGATTATCCGGCGCCACGAAATGCCGACAATCGGCCTCGACAGGCGGCGAACCTTTGAAGAGGTTGATCTCGGATTCACCGAGGAGATGGCTAAGGCCGAGGCACAGAGGTGTCTGTTCTGTGCCGTGTGCTCCTGGTGTGGATTGTGCGAGAAGGTCTGCGAGGCCGGCGCAATACTCTATAATGATAAACCTAAGGAGAGGACGTTGGATGTCGGGGCGCTTATTCTCGCGCCCGGGTTCGATTTGTACGACGCCGAGAAGAAGGGCGAGTACGGATACCGAAGGTTTCCCAACGTCGTCAGCGGGATGGATTACGAAAGAATCTTGAGCGCATCCGGGCCTTACGGCGGGCATATAAAAAGGCCGTCCGACGGCGCGGCCCCCAGGAAGATCGCATTCATACAATGCGTCGGCTCACGAGACCAGGATAATCCCTACTGCTCGACCGTTTGCTGTATGTACGCCACCAAGCAGGCCATTATAACTAAAGAGCACATCCTCGATGCCGAGTGCAAGGTCTTCGTGATGGACGTCCGGGCCTTCGGCAAAGGGTTCGACGAATACTACGAGAGGGCAAAGGACAAATACGGCGTTCAGTACATCTACACCAGGCCCTCGGCGGTCAGGCAGGACTTCAAGACGGGCAACCTCTCCCTCGAATTCACCCAAGACGGCGCCGAATGGGTCGAAGAGGAATTCGATATGGTCGTATTGTCTATCGGCCTGTGCGCAAGGGCTGATTCGGTGAAACTGGCTGAGGTCTGCGGGATCGACGTCAACGAATACAAATTCGCGCAATCGGCGAGATTCATGCCGACGGCCTCATCGCGAGAGGGAATCTACCTGGCCGGCGCCTTTGAGAGTCACAAGGACATCCCCGAGAGCGTGACGCAGGCCAGCGGCGCAGCCGCGCTGGCGATGGAGCTTCTTGCCGACGTCAGAGGCGCCGAAATCACGCCGGAGATTTTCCCGCCGGAGAAAGACATCTCTAAGGACGAGGCGCGAGTAGGCGTCTTTGTCTGTCACTGCGGCTCGAATATCGGCGGCGTTATCGACTGCGAGAGGGTCGCCAAATACGCCGAGAATCTGAAGAACGTCGTATTCTCGACCGACCTGATGTACACGTGCTCTCCAGACGGACTTCTGACCATAAAAGAGAAGATAGAAGAACACAACATAAACAGAGTGGTCGTCGCGTCGTGCACCCCTCGCACACACGAGCCGCTGTTCCAGAAGGCGATTCGAGAGCGCGGCTTAAATCCTTACCTCTTCGAGATGGCGAATATCCGCGACCAGTGCACGTGGGTCCACGCGCGCCTGGGCGATGCGACCGAGGATAAGGCCATCGACTTGGTGAGGATGGCGGTAGGGCGAGCAAGGATTATCGAGCCGCTCAGCACCGCGACCTACGTTCCCAAGAGAGACGCCCTTGTAGTCGGCGGCGGCGTCGCCGGGATGACCGCCGCGCTTTCAATAGCCAACCAGGGCTTCGCCGTCCATCTCGTCGAGAAATCGGACAGGCTCGGCGGCAATTTGCCCAAGGTCAGGACCACGGTTGAAGGACACAAGCCGCCCGAACTGCTCAAGGAGCTCGAAGCACAGATCGCCAGGAACGACAGGATAACCGTCTATAAGAATTCCACCGTAAAGGAATGTAAAGGCTTTGTCGGCAATTTTCACAGCATCATAGACCATAACGGCGCCGATGTCGAGATAGAGCACGGGGCAGGAATAATAGCTGTCGGCGCCGCCGAATCGAAACAGGATGAATACCTCTACGGACGTAACGATAAGGTCCATACGCAATTACAGCTTGAGGAGCTGCTGGCCGATAATCCCGACTTCGCCAGGAGACTCAACGAAGTTGTAATGATCCAGTGCGTCGGCTCGCGGATACCGGAAAATCAAATGTGCGGCAGGGTATGCTGCACCGAGGCGATCAAAAACGCCATATCCATAAAAAGCGCCAACCCGAGGGCAAATGTTGCGATACTCTACAGGGATATCCGCACTTATGGATTCAAAGAAAAATACTACAACGAGGCCCGCAGGCTCGGCGTGCTCTTCTTCAGGTACGACCTTGACGGCAAGGCCGTCGTGGCCGAGGACAGGGCGGGGAATCTCAATGTCCGAGTGCGGGACTTGAATTCAGGACTGGACCTCACCTTCAGTCCTGACGCCCTCGTTCTGACGACGGCGATAGTGCCTTCGGAGGAGAACGATAAGGTCGGCACGGCCTTCAAGGTTCCTTTGACCCTCGAATGTTTCTTCCTTGAAGCGCACATGAAGCTAAGGCCGGTCGATTTTGCATCCGATGGGCTGTTCCTGTGCGGTGCCTGCCACAGTCCTAAGTTCATCGACGAGACGGTGGCCCAGGCCCAGGCGACCGCGGCCAGGGCGGTCCGGATTCTCTCGGCGGATGTGATGGAAGTAAGCGGCGTTGTCTCGGTGGTCGATCCGGACAAATGCGCCGCCTGCCTGACGTGTGTGCGGACGTGTCCTTATGACGTGCCGCAGATAAACGCCGACGGAGTCGCCGAGATCGAGGCCGCCTGCTGTCACGGCTGCGGCATCTGCGCAGCCGAATGTCCCGCCAAGGCGATTCAACTGATGCACTACAAAGACGCCCAGGTTATCGCCAAGACAGCCGCGCTTCTCAATGAAACGAATGAGCTGGTAAGGAATGAGTGATTTCGAGCCTAAAATAGTGGCCTACTGCTGCAATTTCTGTGCGTTCGCCGCGGCGGACCTGGCTGGGGCGATGCGCGTGCAGTACCCGCCGAATGTCAGGATCATCCGCCTGCCCTGCACCGGCAAGGTCGATGCAATCCTCCTGATGAAGGCCATCGAGGACGGCGCAGACGGCGTCTTCGTTGCGGGCTGCCTTGAGGGCGAATGTCACTTCCTCGAAGGCAACCTCCGCGCCAAAAAGAGAGTTGCTTACGTTAAGAGGCTTCTCGAAGAAGTCGGAATGAACCCGGCAAGGGTGGAGATGTTCAACCTCTCCTCGGCTATGGGCGGCAGATTCGCCGAGATCGTCGAGGAGATGACGCAAAGAATAAAGGAATTGGGCCCCGCAGAACGCGACGGCCAAATGGCTCGGCCATGTCCCCACGGGACGGCTTAACCGGCTTAACCAAGGAGCCTGAGAAGTTATGAAAGTCGTCAAACAGGAAGAGATTAGGCTCGACAGCAGCTTTGCTGAAGAAATTGCCAGGCGAAGCGGCGAGAACGTCTTTTTGTGCTATCAGTGCAGGAAATGCGCTTCCGGTTGCCCGAGCAGGATGTTCATGGACAGCACGCCGACCCAGTTGATGCGGTACGCGCAATTAGGGATGGTTGATGAGGCGATGAAGAAAAACACTATCTGGTGCTGCGTATCGTGCCAAACGTGCTCGACGAGGTGTCCTGCGGATATCGATATCGCCCACGTCATCGATACGATGCGAATCATCGGGCAGGAGAGAAAGTTGAAAGCGGATGACAACAAGCTGCCTTTGTTCAACTGGCTCTGGATGACGATGATCAGGTTTATGGGAAGGGCATACGAGGCCGGGATTGTCGGCTCGCTGAACTTCTTAACCGGCAGGCCGACTAAGGATATCGCGCTGGGGATGAAAATGATTAGGAAGGGCAAGCTGAAGCTGCTGCCGTCTTTCAAGAAGCCTTTTGCAACGATGAAAATGTTCTCAAGGGCCAAGAAATTAAGGCATTCGAAATAATCTATTTAGCGACCGTTACGCAGTCATTACTCTCGGTGAAGAGATGAAACTGGCATACTATCCAGGCTGTTCACTGCATTCGACCGCAGCCGAGTACGATATCTCGACGAGGATGGTCTGCGAAAAGCTGGGCATAGACTTGGTGGAGGTCAAGGACTGGATTTGCTGCGGCTCGTCCCCGGCGCACCAGCGCGACGATTTGATGTCCGTGGCCCTGCCGGCAAAAAACCTGGCCTTGATCCGCGAGATGGGGCGATTGAAAGAGGTATGCGCGCCGTGCGCCTCGTGCTATTCGAGATTGAAAGTGGCACAAAAACGCTTGGAGGAGGATGTTCTAAGGAAAGACGTCGAGACCGTTATCGGCTCGAAATGCCCCGATGATATCGAAGTCCTGCACGTGCTCGATGTAATTACGGACAAATTCGGCGTCGAAGCCGTCGCGGAAAAAGTAACCCGCAATCTCAACGGCCTGAAAGTCGCCTGCTATTACGGCTGTCTTATGACCAGGCCCCCCAAAGTTACGGGCAAGGGGCAATTCGAGAACCCGACGCAGATGGAATCGCTCATCGAGGCGCTCGGAGGCGTAGGCGTCGATTGGAATATGAAGACGTTCTGTTGCGGAGCCGCCTTCGCACTAACCAAGACGGACGTCGTGCTCGAATTGACCAAAAAGATACTGGCCGACGCCGCATCGGTCGGGGCCGACGTTATCTCCGTCGGCTGTCCGCTCTGCCACGCCAATCTCGACGGCAGGCAGACGCAGATTAACAGCAAGTTCAATACGAAATTCCACATCCCCATATTCTATTTCACCGAGCTTATGGGCCTGGCCCTGGGAATCGAAGCCAAAGATTTGGGCCTGCACAAGCATATCACCGAGGTCGCCGATTTTCTCAAAGAAAGGGTGCTGACATGATTGTTGCCGATAGAAAGCCGATCGAAGAGATACTCAATTCGATAAAAGACTATGACAAGATAATGCTGGCCGGGTGCGGCGGATGCGTCACTATCTGCTTCTCCGGCGGAGCTAAAGCCGTCGAGCTGCTTGCCTCCCAGATAAAGATGGCGCGGAAGAAAGAAGGCCGAGCGATAGAGATCGTAGAATGTACGCCGGAAAGGCAGTGCGAATACGAGTTCATCGACCAGCTCAAAGACGACCTCAAATCGGTCAATGCGGCGCTCTCGATCGCCTGCGGAGTGGGCGTGCAGGCGATGAACGAGCGGCACCCAGATACGATTACGATCCCCGGCCTGAATACGAAGTTCATGGGCTATCCTATCGAGCACGCACTCTGGGACGAAAGATGCGCCGGCTGCGGCGACTGCGTCCTCGAATGGACCGGCGGCGTCTGCCCCATCGCCAGATGCGCCAAGAAGCTGCTCAACGGGCCTTGCGGCGGCTCGTCAGACGGAAAGTGCGAGGTCGATAAGGACACCGACTGTGCTTGGCAACTGATATACGACCGGCTAAAAAAACTGGGCAAGCTTGATAATCTAAAACAGGTAAGGGAGCCGAAAGACTGGCGGACCAGCACCAACGCGGGGCAGAGAAAAATTAAGTTCGAAGAGGCCATGTTATGAAATCCGGCAGCAGATTGGAAAAGGTTCTCACGGCGGGGAGTTTTGCGGTGACGGCTGAATTGGGCCCGCCGCAGAATGCCGACCCCGAAGCGATAAAGAAGAAGGCGCAGTACTGCCTCGGAAACGTCGAGGGCGCCAACATCACCGACAACCAGACCGCGATAGTGAGGATGTCGAGCATCGCCGCCGCGGCGATTGCGATATCGTGCGGAGTCGAGCCGGTTGTGCAGATGGTTTGCCGGGACAGGAACAGAATCGCTATGCAAAGCGACATCCTCGGCGCCGCGGCCCTGGGAGTTAAGAATCTGCTCTGCCTCTCCGGCGACCACCAGAAATTCGGCAACCACCCCCAGGCCGCCAACGTCTTCGACATCGATTCCGTGCAGTTGATTGCGATGGTCAAGAAGATGAGGGACGACAAGCAATTCCTCTGCGGCGACCCGATAAAAGAGTACGAGCCGAGACTGTTTATTGGCGCCGTCGAGAATCCTTTTGCCGACCCGTTCGAGTACAGGGCTTTGCGGCTGGCCAAGAAGGTCGAGGCCGGGGCCGATTTCATCCAGACCCAGTGCGTTTTCGACGTGGAGAAATTCGCAAAGTGGATGGATATGGTAGTAGCCGAAGGCCTGCATGAGAAGGCGTATATCATGGCGGGCCTGACGCCCGTCCGCTCGCACAAGGCCCTTGAGTATATGAAGACCGAAGTAGCCGGCATGAGCATCCCGGATGAGCTTATCAAGCGGATGCAGGGTGTGGAGGACAAGGAAGAAAAGAAGGAAGAGGGCATCAAAATCTGCCTCGAAATGATTGAGCGGGTCAGGAAGATCAAGGGAGTCGCCGGCATCCACCTGATGCCCATAGGCTGGGAGAGCATAACGCCGGTGATCCTCGAACGCGCCGGCCTGCTGCCGAGACCGCAAGTGTAAATCGGAACGGGTCGTATCTCGTGAAGCGTGAAGCGTATCTCGGGGAGCGGAGCAGGGGGCCGGGATCCGGTTTCGGGCCACCCCAGGCGGGCTTCGCCGTGATGAATTGGGTTTGATTGGGTTTGTTTTTTGGGGGCGGAGAGGAGCGGAATGATGGCGTAAGTCTTTGTGACATAAGTGGTTGCGGTGGTTCTGGGCTTGAGGGAATTGGGTTTGTTTTGCATAATCTGGCCATGATTCTTTGGTAAGATGGGCAAGATGCTCGATTCTGGATGCTGGATACTTGATTGTCCGGGGGCATAGGATTGGGTTAGTTCCGGCTTCGCCGGGACAAGTTGGGTTTGTTTGGCCCTTCGACTTCGCTCGGGGTCGAGCAGAGCCCGGGTTTTGGGGTGGAATTGGGTTTGTTCCGGCTTCGCCCAGAGGCTTCGCCGTGATGAATTGGGTTTGATTGGGTTTGTTTTTTGGGGGCGGAGGAGAGCGGAATGATGGCGTAAGTCTTTGTGGCATAAGAGGTTGCGGTGGTTTTGCGGTTTTGGAAATTGGGTTTGTTTTGCATAATTGACTGATGGCCACGAAGGCACGAAGGGGAGAAGAGCACAAGAGACAAGGGCACAAGGGCACAAGAAGAGCAGGGAGGAATAAAGGGTGGAAGAACACAAGGGACAAGGGACAGGAGCACAAGCGGCAAAATGGGCGAGATAGGAGACGAGGGCAGGAGACAAGGGGGCATAGGGGCATCAGGGGATCAGGAGAATAGGGGACCCGGCGATTGATTATTGATGATTGATTGTTCACTACTGATCTGGGCTCAGGCGGGTCTGGTGGATGGGTGGTTTGGCTGTTCTTGTGTTTCTTCATATCAAGTATCCGACAATTGTTTGGTATATATTATATCATATCGGAAGTTGGATGTCAAGTGAATTTTTTGAGACACGGCTCTGTTCGACCGCTCCCTCGACGCCGCTCAGAACATGGCTCAGGACAGGCAGGGACGAGATTTGAGGTCGGCGTAGAATTTGAGGATACGCTTAGTAGTATTTGAGCCGGCGAGGAGGTCAGGTGATTCATCGTGAAGACCGGCGAATGTGGAGAGGATATATTCGACGTCGTTACGTTGAATCCCATAAAGCAAGAAGAATGCGGCGTCCAGCTCGGCCATAAGGTCGAGGCGTTCTGCGGGGTCCCAGTTGTGCACAGGGGGTTTGAGGCCGGCGGCCTTTGCAAGGGGAATCATATCGTTGCTTGTGCAGGTTAATTTCAAAACACGGTCGGAAATCCATTTTTCGAGCGTTTGGTTTTTGTTCCACAAACATTTCTGTCTGTAGAAATCCGGCGGAAACATGGGGAATTGCTCGATAAGGAAAAAATTGAGATTGACGTTTCCTATTTTTTGACGAGAGACGTAATCGAGGATAAATGAATTAAGATTGGCCAACAGGCAGGATTGAAAGGTTAGGGAAATGGTTTCCTCAAAACGTATTATCGGGGCAGAGTTGATTACCCCGACAGCAGGGATGAAAGAGGAAATCATTGTCCGCTGGTTGGTTGGACTTGTTACGTTCTTGAATGCCAAGAGGGCTGTGGGTTTTGGTTTGCCAAGCGCATCATCAACTTTGGATTGTTCAGCCCACCAATGGGGTTCAACAGAAAATTCGGGATTTTGATGCGACACGAGTGATGTTGAATCTGGTTGTGCTTGACGAAACCAATTTTTCGTTTCTATTCTTATACTTGCGGCACGATGGTCGAACACTTGAATCATCTTTGCTTCGTATAGAGGCAGGAATACTGTTTTACCTTTTTTCCAGTTGGGGCCGGAGCGTTTGAAGCCCTCGGCCTTTAATTGTTCATCGGTGTAAAATAGTTCAGCTTTATTGGTCTGGTCGAACATTCGGACGAATTTAATGCCCCAGGGATTGCCGCCTTGTTTGCGAGTTCTGTTCCACAGGACAGGGACACGCTTGTAGATATATTTGGTGAGATTTGCATCGCGTTTGGAACGAAATATGGGACAGGTGCGAGTATTGGGATTAAGGAGTTTGAAGTCATTGGCGGACAGGTCAATATGCCGTTTTTCGTCTTTGAGGTCGTCCATTTCGCGAGCAAAGAATACAAAATCAGCGGACTTGGACTTGTTTTTTGAGCCGCCGAAGAGAAGGACAGAGAATTTGTATGAGCGATGAACCTCGGGAAAAACAGGGGCTTTATTTTCAAAGTCGTATAGGCCGGATAGCGTTTGTGAGTTGACAAGTTTTGCGAAGAAGTCCTCGTTTGTTTTATCGGTGGCGATACCTGTGGGAACGAGGAGGCCGACACGGCCTATGGGTGAGATGATGGAATAGGCGAGTTCGGCGAAGACGGCGTAGGTGTTTATATCGCCCTTGCCGGTAAGTGGGTATCGGCCAGAGTTGCGGATAAAGGCCAAAGAATTTTCGGCCTTTGATTTAGCATCGAGGTATTTTTGGTAAAGGTCGGGATTGATTTTCTGGAGTTTTTCAATTAGTCGGCGGCGTTGGGCGGCACTTACAGCAGAGGCAATCTCGGGTGCAGAGGTGTTGAAGAATTCGCGTTCCTGTAACTTCATTCTTTCCCAGGGTGGATTACCGATGACGCAGTCAAAGCCGGAGTTTGGGTGGGAGAAGACGTCTGAGAATGTCTTTTGCCAGTCGAGGGCACGTGGGTCAACCGTAGAATCTGAAATGAGCGAATTGCCGCAGACGATGTTCTTAGACAGGTCAGCGAGGGTTCTACGTCTGTGGGCGGAGCGCAGCCAGAGGGCAAGCTGAGCGATTTCGACGGCTTCGGGGGAGAGGTCAACGCCGAAGAGATTGTCGCGGAGAATGAAATCGGAGACCTTATCGCGGAGGTCATCGGCGAGTTTGGGATTGTGAATAGCGAGGACGTCGATCAGTTCGAGGTATTTATCTTCGAGGACATCGTAGGCGCGGATAAGGAACGCGCCCGAGCCGCAGGCAGGGTCAACGACTTTTATTTCCCGGATGTCCTCGATGGCTCTCTCGGCAAAGGCTGTTACCCTGTTTTTCTCAATTTCTTTATCAATTTGGTCCAGACGAACGCCACAGTCCCTTTCGAGAAGTTTGATTTTTCCGTCAATGATTTTAGCGACGGTATTTTGTGTGATAAAGTCGGTGAATTCGGGCGGCGTATAGTATATTCCGCCTTTTTTCCGTTCGGCGGACTTTAGCATTTTGGGTTTTTCTTTTTCGTCTGCGCCTGCTTCGAAGAGGCCGGTCTGGCGAAGGCGTTCAATATCGTTTATGGATTTTTCAAAGATATGGCCGAGGACATCTACGTTGATTTCGTGAGCGAAGTCATAATCGCCGACGGTCTTGAAGAAATCCGTCCAGTCATCGTCGAGGTCGAGGTCGTCAATGTCCTCATCTTCGCTAAAAAGACCTCCGTCATAAGGCGGGATATTGCGGTTGACGTTTCCTTTGTCGATGCTATCGAACAGGGCAAGGAAGTTCTTCCATTTGCGATGGGTAGCTCTTTCGAACGGGGCGACATAAGCCCAGGACTCACCGAGCGATTTTGGGGGGAGGAGTTCGCGGTCTTCGCAGAAAGCGACGAATACTATACGGTCGAGCAATTTCTGGGTGACGCGGATGGCCTTGTCGAGCGGGAAATTACGTTCCGGACCGGAAAGATGAGTAATCAATTTGAGGCGTTCATCGTGATAGCGGGCATAGAGTTCATCGCCGACTTCGCGCTGTCGGGTGGTGCATCTTTCGAGAAGCAAGTCGGCTCTTGGGGTTCGCTGGAGAGGCGTTGGCATCAGGCCGCCTTTTTCGAGGAGGTAGTAGAATTGAAGAAAGACCTCTTTTTTGCGAAGTTCCTGGAGCGTGAAAAGTTCGTAAACGCGGGTAGTGTGATTTCGGTGATAGATACGGAAACTGACGTAATTACACACAATGCCCCACGGGCACTGCGGAATTTCATTTAGATAGTCCCAGCACTGCTGGACAGGGGTACGGCCGTTGACGCGGTCCTTGTCAACGTTAGCGGTGGGGCCTTTGAGTTCTATTACGGCACGGACCTGCGGTTTTTTGTCTGCGCCAAAGATGCCGATCGCCGCGTCTGCCTGTCCTTTGTTGACAGAGTATTTTTGCTGGAAGTTCCATTGGTCTTTACCCCCGGAGAAAAGAGTATAACCGAGGGCGTCTCCAAAGATATCTTTGCAGAACTCGCCCTCGATGGCTGTTTCTTTCATTTTGTCGAGTTTGCCGCTGGATTCGATGTCGGCCCATTTGCACATTATCTGGTGGGCGTTCTGTGCTGGTTCTTCAAGGAATTTTTTGGGTTCTTGTTGAAGGAGATTAGGCAAGAAAAGCGGGCGAAGACGGCGGGCTTCGCCATATCGGGCTTTGTTTAGTTCCGGGAAGAGATGTTCGCCTTTTGGTGTCATTTCAACATTCTACAACCACAGCCATCAATTTAGCCAGCAGCAAGAGTGTATTATATTGTGCAACAATCAGCAAGTAATGAGAAGGAAGAATTGACGTGGCTGAAGAAGAAAGAGGAATTACGGAAAGGGGCGGGTGCGGGGGTGAACATGGGCGGGGACACCCATGCCACGAACACGGGCTGGAAGCCCGTGCCACAAAATATGACCCTGCCCATCCGGCGTGGGCAGAGCGGGGTAACCAGAGGGGCGTTGTGGTTTTTTTTGCGGGGTAGGTGGCGGGACTGTAGAATTCG
>DATEBC010000190.1:0-11002 GCA_035288065.1 Sedimentisphaerales bacterium
GAGCCAGTCGCGGCCCGCGAAACCAAAGACGAAAACCCGCCTCCGCCATTTCCTGCTCCACCGTCTCCGGCGGTATCTCCCTACGATGGCTTGCCTCCCGCCGGGACAGCGGCTTCTTGGCCCTGCGGTCCAAGACATAAATACGTCCTGTCGGCATAAGCTTCTCATGAAGCTCGGCAAGCAGAGTCTTGCCGTGAAAAAGCAGGTGGTAGCTGTCCACAAAGAAAACTACATCGATCGGTTCATCCGGCAGATTGGGATCACCGTCCTTCGTGAGCACCGAAGGCAGGGAAAGGCCGGCAGGAACGAACGGTCGTTCATCTTTCTACGTCGCCCATTCCTCCAAAACAATATCCAGCCCTTCGCCGCCGGGATTCTCAGAATTCTCAGGACGCCGAAAGACAAGGGCAAAGGGGTCATCTTCATGCCAAAGCTGCTCGGCGCAGGCGAAAAAAGCAAAGCCCTCCTCCCTTGCCTCTCTAACCACCGTTGTCTCGGCAATCCAATGGTGCTTTTCTTCACGCACATGCCTTGGAACCCAATCTCGCAGCGTGCCGCGCCGCTGGTCAACGATTACGAGATAGCCGCCCGGCTTCAAAGATCGCCATATCCCGCGCAACATCTCTCTGGGCTTGGCAAAATGGTGGTAAACACGGCTCATGTAGGCTAAGTCAATCGACTCCGCGGGCAAGCAGGGATCGTCGCTGCGCCCCAGCACCGCCAAGACCTGCGTAAGCTTCTTCTTTTCAGCCGAAGCCTTCAATGATCTGACCATATCCTCGCCAATTTCTTCGGGATAGACCTTTCCTGTCTCACCGACAATCTCAGCAAACAGCCATGTGTCTCGCCCGTTCCCTGCCCCGATATCCGCACAGCGGGCATTGCAGGCATCTTTGGGCCATCCATTTCTGTCGTTTTGTGGTTTTGTCCATCTTCTGGGGCCATCCTCTTTCACGCTAATAGTCAGTATCACGTAGAATGCAGAATGTCATTGCGAGAAGTCCCCTGGGAACGACGAAGCAATCTCTCTCTCGAAAGCATAAGATTGCCGCGTCCATAAGGGGCTCCCAATGACAACTCATCGAATTGCAGGTAACGGACCACTTGATTTTCCACTGCGCGGCGTCAACGCCCGAAGGGGCACAACCGGCTCAAACCTAACAGGGCCGCTGCGCCGGAGATAGTGTTGCCGAAGAAAACCAGAGGCTTTCCTTTATCTTTGAAACATCTAATGATATCATCGATAGTGCCGTTGACAATGCTGGATCCCGTGGCCAGACCAACCTCGGACCATTCGGCCAGACCGGGCAGTTTGGTAGATCCATCCCGGATTTCGACGCCGTATTTCAACCTGCCGATGTTCTCAGGGTTAAGATCAACGACACGAACGGCTTGTGGAGAGAAGTGATTCGTGAGACCTTGTAAGATCGCCGGCTGAAGCCCGACAACGCCAAATCGCCTCGAGCCGAAGCACGCCTCGAGTTGCCCTGCGATCTCGGGCCCACAGTTGGTCGGGTCCTCATCACGGCAGTGGATTGTGCCCGTCGCCAGCCCAAGGCAGCGCAGCGCCGCGTTCAAAGCAGCCACGAAGACGCCCCGATTGCCTGCGTCCGACAAGTCCAGGGACAGAATCTCTTGTAATGTTCCGTTCCACCTGCATGGTCTGCCCGTGAAGGCTTGTCCACGCGCACCTTCAAATGTGGCTTCAATCACATATTCTTTGCCTTTCTTGATTACAAAATCACCCTCTGCATCCCCGATAGCTTGGTGCGGCAACAAGGGACGGATGTCAACGACTCTGCTTAAATCAAGGGTTCGCTCGCTGCAGACACGCCCGAATTCCGCCTTCGTCTCATCCAGAACGCCCATCCTTACATACCCTTCGTAAGTGCCGTCCGGCTCGCAGTCCGCTTTCGCCGAACGTTTTCTCTTGCCGGCAGCACATAAACAAGGCTTACCACTGGCTTGGCTTTCATATTTCGATGATACTGCCTGCCTCCACCAGGCAGGAAAAACCCCAGTCCGATTTCAGCCCTGGACAGGCTTCGTTGTCATATACAATCGTTATTCTCATGCCGTTTTATGTTTCATCGCCGCGTTGCCGTTTGGCGCTGCCGACTATTGACCTGTTTGGCTTCGATACTTTTCTATCGCAGCCGTTAAGGTCATCACGGCAAGCTTTGCGCAGTGCTTGTGTTCATCAGGCAGCTCTTCAAAATACTCGACGACATCCTCCGGCTCTATCCGGAGCGCCTCTTCGATGGTCTTGCCTTTCGCCGCCCCTGTAACATAGCTGGCGCAGGTGATCGTAGCCCCACAGCCGTCCGTCATGAATCTTATATCGCTTATCTTTCCATCCTCGACGGCCAGCCACATTTCAACGGTATCTCCACAGGGGCCTGTTATCCTGACGTGGCTGTCTGAGTGCTCCAGCTTCCCAATGTTCTTTGGGTTTAAGAACTCGTCCTTGAACTTCTGTGAGTACCCCTTCAATATAGCCGCCTGGAGATGTTGTGCAATATCTTCTGCCATTTTTGTTAGCCCTCGTCGTGATTGGCTTGCTTACTTCATTAAGAATCATGTCCGGTTTCTTTCGGTTCATTTGCGTCAATGGTCGCAAATATTCTCTCCGGTTTCGAGAGTGCCTAAAAGATAGGCGTGCGCGAGCTGTTCGGGAGTGTGGGCCGAGGCGCCCAGCACAACGTCGATGCCGTTTTGGGCAAATAGCTGCTGAGCTCTCTGCCCCATGCCTCCGGCGATGATGACATTCGCCTTTTGTTCGGCCAGCCAGCGAGGCAGAACCCCCGGCTCGTGTGCGGGAGGTTGTAACTTGGTGATGTTTGTTACTCGTTTCGCCTGCTCGTCCACATCGACCAGGGCAAACTCTTCACAATGCCCGAAATGAGGGCTCAGTGTCCCTTCCGTCAAAGGAATTGCAATGCGCATTTTTAATGCTCCTTTCTAAACTTGCACTAAGGCGATTCTTAACGGTCCTCGTCTAAATCGAGCAGCGCCTGTACCGCCGGACCGAGTGCGCGCGCTGTTTCGCTCTGATTATCTCCCGAATGCACGAAAGGCCTTCCCGAGTCACACGCCTGCACTATTGCGGGATCTATAGGAATCGTGCCCAAGAATGGAACGGCCATACGCTTGGCCATATCCTTCCCGCCCCCGGATTTGAATATGTCGGTCCTCTGGCCGCACTTGGGGCATACAAAACCGCTCATATTCTCCAGGACGCCTAAGACGGGAAGCCCCAGGCTCCGGCAGAAGTTAATCCCTTTGCGAACGTCGGCCAGAGCAACTTCCTGAGGCGTTGTCACTACGATCGCCCCGTCGGCTTTGCCCAGGAGCTGAATGACGGAAAGCGGCTCGTCCCCGGTCCCGGGAGGATTATCAACTATCAGAAAATCCAGGCTCCCCCATTCCGCATCTTTGATGAACTGCTTGATCATCTGGTATTTCATAGGCCCTCGCCATATCACGGCGTCATCCTTGTCGGGTAAAAGGAAGCCTATAGACATCACTTTGAAGTTCGGCATGACTTCGATCGGGATAATCTGGTGTCCCGTTGACTCGACTCGTCTTCCCTCAAGATTTAGAATCTTCGGGATGCTTGGCCCGTGTATGTCAATGTCGAGCAGGCCCACACGTTTCCGCGCAAGGACAAGTGATACTGCAAGATTGGCCGCTACGGTGCTTTTGCCGACGCCGCCCTTGCCGCTGAGAACAAGTATCCGATGCTTTATCCGCTCCAACCTGCGGCGGATCTGTTCCTCGTCGGCCTGGTCCTGTTGCTTATGTTTGTCCTCGGTCTTAGGAGCCGTTGTTTTTTCCGGCATAATTTCTTTTCTCCATTTTCATGAATCTGGTCTCCACCGGCTAACGTGGGAGACAACCGCTACCCCAAAGCGTAGGTGACATTTCTCCACAACGCCTTCACATCTTCCGACACTGCTCCCCCCGTGTATTCGAGCACCGTTGCTTTCATAATCTGGGCCTTTGTGAAAGCCTCGTCGTAGCGAATCGCCCCTGCGACCTTCATTCCGCGTCCCTCGGAATACTCTTTGATGCCTGCGGCCATATCCGGGTTGAGATCGCACTTGTTGATGCAGACCAACGCCGGGGTGTTGAATCCTCCCGCCAGGTCTGCAACACGCTCAAGATCGTGTTTCCCCGATAGAGTAGGCTCTGTGACTATGAGCACGAGATCCGTTCCGGTAATCGAGGCGATTACGGGACAGCCGATACCCGGCGAACCATCGACGATTATCAGGTCCTTCTTCTCCTCTGCCGCAATTCTCTTTGCCTCCTGCCGAATAAGACTCACCAACTTTCCGCTATTCTCTTGCGCGATTCCGAGTTTAGCGTGAACCATAGTCCCAAACCGCGTATCTGATATGAACCATTGTCCATTTATCGCGTCTTTGAAGTCAATGGCCTCCACCGGGCAGAACTCCACGCACACCTTGCATCCTTCGCACGAGACCGGATCAATGGTGAATGTCTTGCCGACGACATCATTTCCCTGCCCGTTGAAGTCTATGGCGTCGAATCTGCACATCTCCCGGCATTTTCCGCAGCCAACGCATTTTTCAGCGATTATAGCTGCTCGTTTGCCCCCGGAAAAATCATGCCTCTGTTTTATCTTTGGCCCTAAAACCAGGTGCAGATCGGCAGCGTCAACGTCGCAATCGGCGAAAACAGCTTTCTTCGCAAGGCCGGCAAAGGCCGCAACAAGGCTCGTCTTGCCCGTGCCTCCCTTGCCGCTTATAACAACCACCTCTTTCACAAATTATCCCTTCGCATTGCCGTTAGGCTGCTCCCGGTTTTTTCCGCCGCGCGCCCTGCAAATGCCATTTATAACGTAAAGGCTCGCCACATTGGGGTCTCCACTTTGGAATATCCTCGTTCCCTCGATTCCTAAAAAGTATTCTATCTTGTTTATGGTGAAATACTCTGCAACTGCCCCCTCGATCTCTCCTAAATTCGTATGTCTGATTTTATTTATGTAGGAGGCGGGATTCTTGATCCTCTGTTTGAAGAACTCAGACTCCGGATTCAGCAGCATAACCAACAGTCTGCCGCCGCTCCGGAGCACGCGAGCGGTCTGTTTGATAGATTCCTTGCATCTTTCAATAAACTGCAAAGACGCAACGTAGATGACTGCATCAAAACTGGAATCTGCAAAACCCATGTTGTCCGCCGAGCCTGCTACTGTTCTTACACTGTCCGGCGTCTGACCTAAAGCCTCTTGGGAAATATCCAAGCCGGTAACTTTGTACCCGTGCTCAGCCAGACCAGCCTCTATAATCGCCGGGCCACACCCGACACTTAGGACATCCCGGGCGCCTCCCAACTGACGCAGGATGTAGTCCAGCTCAGCTTGAAAAACGGCCTTCCAGAATTGTGCCTTACAGGATTGCAGATACTTTTCCACGCCGGCAAATCCAGTTCTTAATCGAAGAACTTATCACGCCACCACAAGAAATGGCCCCATGGATTACCCAGATTATATTTCTGATCTTCACCAACACTTGCCCAGGAGTCAATTTCCTCCAAAAGCTGCTCACAGGCCTTATCATTAGCCAACAATTCGTATGCACACTTCACAAGGAGAAATTTCCGGCTTGCTTCCGGATCGCCTTGGTTGTGATCCGGATGATATTTCATTGCTGCTCGCCTATAAGCCCTCTTTAGCTGCCCTTTGCTTGCGTGCTCTGCGACCTCCAGAATCTTGGACGCGGCTTTGCGCGCCGCCAAGTCACGGGTTATTCTCTCCATGAATCCGGAATCTTCTTTCATTTGATCCCAACTTTAGCATTGATTCTCCGGTACAACTGCTGGAACTTTTCTTCGTAGCCGGGCAATGCGTCAATTATATTAATGCCCCGTGAGTAGGCTTCCGCCGCCAGTCGGTCGTTCGGCATCTCAAGGACGATTTCAATACCTTCTCGCCGGCAATAGCGCACAACTCTGTCATCGCCTATATCGCAGCGGTTGATTGCTACAACAAAAGGCAGCTTGAGCTCTCTTACCGTTTCCACCGCCAGCTCCAGGTCATTTAACCCGAACGGCGTAGGCTCTGTGACAAGTAGAACCAAATCGCTGCCCTTTACCGCCTCGATGACCGGACAAGATGTTCCCGGCGGAGCATCAATAATGACTACCGCATTATCAATTGCCTTCCGTTTGACCTGTTTTATTAAAGCCGGCGTCTGCACCGCGCCTATGTTCAGTTTGCCATGTCCGAAATATATTCCGTTCGACCTGCCAAATTCAGCCGTCCCTATACTGCGTTGTTTCTCGCTAATAGCGCCTTGCGGACAAATGGCCATACATCCGCCGCACGAATGGCACAACTGTTCAAAAGTCATTACGGTATCTTTCAAACAGATTATGGCGCTGTATTGACAAAGCTCCCCGCACTTGCCGCACCCGTTGCACTCTTCTGCATCAACTTCCGGCACGCCGATTGTAACATCCTGCGTTTCTTCCATATCCGGCTTCAAGAATATATGGCCGTTGGGCTCTTCAACATCGCAATCAAGATACTGCACAGCTTCGCCCATTCGAGCAATCGAACAGGCAAGATTCGTTGCTATGGTTGTTTTGCCGGTGCCGCCCTTGCCGCTGGCTACAGCTATCGTGAAACCTCTGGTCATATCAGGCGTCCATCCCGGAATGAGATTTGACGTTTGGTCCTGATGCCTCGACAGCCTTACCGGATTTATATGTTTCGATTGCCTCTGCGACGGTTCCGGAAAGGCCCGTGAAGAGTCTGATCCCTGCGGCGGTCAGCGTTTTATGAGCGTTCGGGCCGCAATTTCCGGTTAGGACGGCCTGGACGCCGGCATCAATAACGGTCTTTGCCGAGCCGATGCCCGCGCCGCCCGATGCAGCGATGTTTTGGTTCTCGATTGCCTCGAACTCCATTGTCGATGTATCAACAATCACAAAGTAAGCAGCGCGGCCGAACCGCGGATCCACCTGCGAGTCGAGCGAGCCGCCCTGCGACGTTACTGCAATTTTGCAGAGCTCTTAAAAGATGTTAACCTCTTGTCATTGCCGCACCACATTTAGGGCAGCTTCTTGTGTTACAAGGCTGTCCCGCAACATGAGCGACCGTTGCTCCGCAGTTCGGGCAAACGCAACTCCCGCCCGGCCCTGCTGCAGACGGCCCGCCCATCCTACCTCTACCCTGGCCACGCCCCAAGCCTTTGCCCTTACCCGTACCTGGTCCTTGACCAGTTGGGCCTGTTCCATCGCCTCGCGGCATAATATCCATCCTTTCTGCGACTAATCGCTAATTTGAATCTAACGCCAATAGCCAAATCTGCCTCTACCGCGGCCTCTGCTCCGACCCCGACCAAGACCTCCACCGAAGCCCCTGCCGACCCACGGGTTGATCCAGCCGCCATAAGGCACCCCACAGGACGCAAACGCCGGTGTGCCGGCACCGTAGAAACCAGCTCTACCCATAACAGGATTCATATAGCCTGGCGCCGGATAGCCCGCACTGAAACCGGCGGCTCTTCCAGTCATTGGCCCTAAACCTGACGGCCCTGTTCCGTTTCCAAATGGCATATCAGTCACATCCTTTCCAGTATCTTCAAAATTTTTGACTTCTTGAGCAACAGGGACACCCCGCAGCCCCGCAAAACCCTTCACCCGGCCAGGATTCTCCAGCGAACTTGTTAAAACACAAAACCCTTGTCCTCGTCCCGTCATAGGACCCTGACCTGAGGGTCCCGTACCGTCAAAACCCGGCATCTATTCGGCCTCCTTAACCAAATCGCCAATATCACTAAACGCTCTGCTCTTTCGCAGAATCATCTCGCCGACTTCACAGCCTAAGTCCACGGCAATTACAGGACACTTGGCCTTTAGTATGAAGAATATATTCTTATCCAAATCGCTGAGTGTTTCGTAATTGCCCTGCCCCTTTGCTATGATCAAATCGGCATCTTCAAACCGGCCCCGGAAAGTTTGTGAACAACTTTCCAGAATCGTCCCGGGCGCATCGGAACCGTTATCAATAACTTCAACTATCCTGGGAAGTCCGGCAAGCAAGGCATCTTCCATTGTTGCGTCATTTATTACAGGCGCACCCTTGACGGCTACAGTAACTCTCTCTATCGGCAACTGCTCAATCAACAGACGGTCTAAGACTATCTCGCCGGCATTATCCGCCAGGTAGAGTATTCTTTCCGCCTGGTTGACCGCATCGCCGAATGCTTTCACCGCGAGGCTGTCAAAATCCGCCGTCAGACAATCTCTGATTACTCCTTCAATATCAGATTCCCGTATAGATGTCTTAACGCCCAAGTCGATGATATTGCCCGCTATAGCCAGCCGAACGGCTGTCTCAAGCGAATTTTCCGAATTCATAATCCGCTTGCGCAGCTCCGGATACAATCTCAAGGCCAGATTGTTAAATCGGCTTTTGGTCTCCCGGTACGGATCGTCGCTGCCTGCCAATTTCCTGATCAAACGGTGTATTTGTTGGCCGATTGCCGGCGGACTCTGGCTTACATCCAACCCAGCCGCCAGGCGAAGAACTCCACGCACCACCTCTTCGTGAATCTGTTCGTCCTCTGTTGCAAGCCTCGCAGCATCCAGAGCCTGTCGAATAAAACAACCAATACAATCCAAATAGATCCGCATAACCAGTATCCTGCGAGTCTCTATACCCAATGTCCTTCAACGTTGGCCCCGCTTACCTCTTTTAATTTTCCTGCTTTGAATGAGTCTATTGCATCTTGAACAGTCTGCTTCTCTGCGAGGAATATTCTTACACCGGCTGCACTGAGCGTCTTAAAAGCATTTGGACCAACGTTGCCGGTTACCACTGCCTCGACGCCAAGATTCGCTATATTCCGCCCGGTCTGAATGCCGGCCCCCTGTGCGGCATTCAAATTGACCTTATTGTCGTGCGACTGAAAATCACCCGTTTCGGCGTCAACAACGATAAGCCATTTTGCCCGCCCGAATCTAAGGTCCATTTCGCTTGAAAGTTCTTCGCCCTGCGCCGTTATTGCTATTTTCACTTTTTCTCCTTTTCTTTGCTTCGCTTGGACTCCGTCCCCGTCGGCTGCATCCACCGATTCCTTCTCTGCGGCCAAAGACGGAAAAGACCTGCCTTAACCTACCTGCGTCCGCGGCGCCTTCGCCGACACCGATGAAAACCGTTCCGCGCGCCGGGCCAGCAGCCGGGTAGGACAAACCGCGGTTCGGCCAGCCGCCCTGCAACAAACGCCTTCACCACCTCATCAATGGGGCTGCTTACATAAGATAGAATCTCTATGCCGGCGCCTGATACCCACCGTGCCAAATCCCGAGAAATCGCTCCACATATCAGAAGCTCCACCTGCAACTCTAATAGTCTGGCCACCCTCTGAGCATTCGGCTCCGGTACTAACACAGTTTCAGATCGCGCCACCTCGCGTCCGTCTTCGAACTCCACCAACAAAAGCCTCCGGGCGAAGTCGAACGCCGGTGAAACACAGCCATCTCGTATTGGAATAGCTATTCTGAGCATCACAATTCTCAGAATGACTAATCAAGCAACCGGTGTGCCGGGAAAACCGGCGCCATAGTCGATAGCCGCATAACATCAGTAGATAAGAGAGTTTACGTGGATTTGAACAATTTCCGCGTGGTTTGTAATCTCCAGAAAGTATTGCAATATGCAATACCTCCGCCTTTTTGTGATTGCAATATGCACCTGCTTCCGCCGTGCAATGGGCTGCCGGCCCACCTCCGCCTTAACGACACGCCTGAGGTTTGATGTTGTATGCCTTGAGCTTGCGATACAGCGTGCTTTTGTTTACGCCCAATTCCTTGGCTGCAGCCGTCTGATTGCCCTTGTTTCGCCGCAGCGCCTCGATTATGAGAATAGATTCCATCTGCCTTAGAGTCTTGGCTTGTCCGGTAGTTCCCTGATCAACGTCCTCAAGCGGACGCACTGACGCCGGCAGATGCTTTCCTTCAATAATCTCGCCCTGGCACAGAACAAAACACCGCTCGATGATGTTTTCGAGCTCTCGCACATTGCCTGGGTAATCGTAAGAAACAAGCGACGTCAAGACTTCATTCGTAACACAACTAATGTTTCGGTTCTGTAATCGGTTGAAGCGCCCGATGAAGTGATCTATCAGCAGCGGAACATCCTCTTTTCGTTCCCGCAGCGGCGGCAGCTCCAGTCTCATGACATTGATTCTGTAGTACAAATCATCCCTGAACGCGCCTTGTTCCACAAGCTCGCTGAGTCTCTTATTCGTCGCGGTAATGATGCGAACATCGGCCTTGGCCGAGTTCACAGACCCTAACGGCTCATATACGCGCTCCTGCAGGACGCGCAGGAGCCTTACCTGCATCGCCGCTGAAACGTCGCCTATCTCGTCCAGAAAAAGTGTCCCTCCTTCGGCAAGGGCAAAACGTCCGGGCTTGTCTTTCCTGGCGTCTGTGAACGCGCCGGCCTTGTAGCCAAACAGCTCCGATTCCAGAAGCGTCTCGGGAAGAGCGCCGCAGCTTACCGCGATGAAAGGCTTGTCTTTACGAAGGCTCAGATTATGAATCGCCCGTGCAAGAAGCTCCTTGCCGGTTCCGCTCTCGCCCTCAATAAGAACTGTGCAATTACTCTCGGCAATATGCGGAATGGTGCGAAACATCTCCTGCATCCGGTGGTTTTGGCTGATAATATCCTCGCAGCGATGCCGGCCCTCAAGCTCTTTGCGTAGCTCCTCCACGAGAGTCATATCTCGGAACGTCTCGACGCCCCCGATAACAGTGCCCTTCTGGTCTTTGAGCAGCGCGGTGGATATGGCGATGGCCCGTCGCTCGCCCTTGGCGTCAATGATATGGACTGCCCGGTTAACGATGGGCCGGCCTGTCCTTATTGTCTCGGCCAGCGCACACTCTGTCTCACAGACGTCCGCCCGAAGAATATCCCGGCACTGTCGCCCGATAGCCTTCTTGCGCTGCACACCTGTGATTTCCT
>DATEBC010000191.1:0-6611 GCA_035288065.1 Sedimentisphaerales bacterium
CCAGATACTTCTTGTAGTCGAAGGCGCCATTGAGCACGGCCCCATAGTGCTCGCCGGAAGTGATCAATATCGTGGCCTTGTCCCGCCATAGAAGATAGTGCGGATTGTCGCGATGCAGCTTGATAGGCTCAGCCTTTACCCCTGCGCAGAAAACGCTCCAGCTTACCGCCGCCAATACCAAGCAGCAGGCACTATTACGACACCTCATTTTCCAACTTGCTATTTGACCAAACATGTCAACGTCCTCCAGAAATAGACTTTGTTCAGAAGAACCACGTGGTTCATTCAGACGCACAGATATGATTCTACAGCAACGGCGCAGAGAATCAATGATTATGCTGTTTATTTAGATGTGGACCTGATACGAGAAGACAACGTATTTAGAGCCTGTAACAGAATGAGGTCTCACCCGTCTTTGGTTCTCTGGATTCCCGCTTTCGCGGGAATGACAGAGGGGAAGTCTTCATTTTGTTAGGCGCTCTTACTTCATCCTGCTCTTAATCGCTTCAAGCTGCTCGTCGGTGACCTTGGCGCCGAGCTTCTGTGCGATCTTGATGTGCTTCCAGGCCAGATCGAAATCCTGTAAATTGTAATAGCCGACTGCGAGCTGGTAATGCACCTCGGCGATGGCGTCGTCAATTTGCACAGCATTCAAGAACGCGCCGACCGCCTGTGCGTAATCGCCCTTATTGGAGTAGGCGGCGCCGAGATTGAAATAAATCATAGCCTTGGTTGGCTCAACGGCAACAGCCCGCTCGAACAGCTCTATCGCCGAGTCGTATTTCTGCTGACCGAAATAGGCGTTTCCCAAATTCACGAGCGCATTGAGCATATTGGGCTTTATGGACAATGCAGTGTTATAGGCCGCAATTTCATTAGCAGCCTGCTCTAATTGACCGTAGCATACTGCCATACCGTAGTATGCCTCCGCCGAGCCCCCTGGGGGCGAGCCAGGCGTGAATTTCAGCGACTTCTTGTACTGAGCTATCGCCTGCTCGCACCTTCCCGCCTGTGCGTAAACATCGCCCAAGAGCAAGTACGTCTCGGCGTTCTTCGGCTCCAACTCAACCGCAGCGTTCAACTGCGATAGGGCCTGGGCGTAGTTCTTCTGCTTTGCATACGCAATGGCCAGATTCCTGTGAGCATCGATGAAGCGAGGATCCAATTCGAGGGCGCGACGGTATTCCGAAATAGCCCGAAGGATCCAGCCGCGCCCACTGTAGGCATTGCCCAGGTTGTTGTGGGCCTTGGCATTCTCGGGGCTTACCGCAAGAGCAGCCTCGTATTCACGTATCGCAGCGTCATACTCGCCTTGTCTGACAAAAACGTTCCCAAGATTGGTCCGCGCCTCCGAGAGGGTCGGGTTGATCTCGGCGGCCCGCACAAGGGCAAGAAGCTCGGATTCGGTATTGCCAACCTTGTTGTAACTCAGGCCCAGATTATTGAAGAAACACCCCAAAGTCTGAATCTTGTTGAGGTTCTTCATATAGATGCCGTCGCGATCTTCCTGCGGGACGTTGAACTTCTCTATGTAGTGCTGATCAGAGGCCGAGCCGCCCTTACTGGTGGTCTCGATATTGAACCGGACCCGCCCGTCGTCGTAGCGAACAAAAAAATGCCCCGGCACAACAACACCGTATAATGGAAGGCCCAACCGTTCCCCAAGGGAGAGATAAAGAACCGAAAGACTCAGGCAATAGCCCTTGCCCTTGTCGAGCACGGTATGCAGAAAAAGATCGTTCGGGTCGTCGGCTTCCTTGAGCGGCTTGTAGGCAAGCTCGTCGAAGAGGTATTCGTTTATCACCGGGATCGCCTGATAGTCGAGCTTCAGCCTCTTATCCTTGAGCCTTTGGCGAATCTCAATCGCCATATCGTCAAGCGTCTCGATGTGCCTTCGCCCGGGCACGAGGTCGCTCCATTGCTCCGAGACAATCAGCGCGGCCGTCGCCAGATCGACCTCCTCAGGCGGAAGACGAAGCACCTGCTCGACCGACTTTGCGTAAAGCCCGTTCTTGCCTTCGTTCGCAAGCGGCTCGGATCCACTTGCAGGGGCCACGGCCCGAAGAATCAAGCAACATATTGTTACGAATAGCGTCTTCTTCATTGCTTCCTATACTCTCTTTGGCCCATCCTTGGGATTACCCTTATCCTCCCAACGATGCGCCACACATGCGGCGCCGTGGTGAATATCGCCGCCCAAAAACTTTATCGTCCGCCCAGCCCTTGACCTTTCCTAATTTCTATCTGAAAGAGGCCGCCGGTGGCGGGCCAAAAATACCTTGCTCAAAGACAAAATAGCTGTTGAATAATGTAAACGTTGCAGTTATGCTATTCAATGTAATTTCCTTAAGTCCGGAGAAACATTATGATTGTCAGAGACGTCGCAAATAGTTCTACCTCGCTTCGACCGATATTGTTCACAACTCGCTGGGCCTGTCGCAATGTCCTATATGTAATCCTGCTGCCGGCCTTTTTCACCTTGGTCGGGTGTCGCCAATCGGATTCGCCAGTGCCGCCGGCGGCGAATGAGCCGAACGAATCAACACAGGCTGAGCCAAACGAATCGAAGGTCGCGCCGGCCACGACAGATCAAAGGGATGTCTCGTCCGAGACAATCACAACGCAGACCAGCCTTTTCGACGGAAAGACCCTCGGCAAATGGAAAGTCACCGATTTCGGCGGGCAGGGCGAGGTTGCCGTCAAAGACGGGGCGATTCACATGGATATCGGCCAGGATATGACCGGAATTACGTGGACCGGCCCGCTTATTCGCATGGACTATGAAATCACGCTCGATGCGATGCGCACCAAGGGGAGCGATTTCTTTTGCGGGCTGACATTCCCATTCGGCGATAAGCCGTGCTCGCTGATACTCGGCGGATGGGGAGGGAGCCTCTGCGGAATCTCAAATATCGACTACTACGACGCCGCAAACAACGAGACCACCCGAATGATTTCATTCGAGAACAACAAGTGGTGCCACGTCCGCCTCCGTGTCACCCCGGATAAGATCGAGGCCTGGCTCGACGACGAGGCCCTCGTAAACGTCAATGTCAAAGGGCGGCGTATCGGTATCAGGGCCGAGGTCGAGCTTTCCCAGCCCCTCGGCATTGCAACATGGCAGACCGCCGGAGCGGTCCGCAACATAATCATAAAACCTGTAACTGGCGGCCCCGCATTGCCTAATGAGCCGAGCTTTTGAGAGGCTTGAGTCATCGGTGGTCTTTATGATTTGCGTCGGCAAAGCTGATTTTCTGATGTTCGAGTCGTTGCAGCCGAGACGCTTGGCTATTTGGGCGAGGTGGATATTGCGATCAAAGCGCTCGAATCGGCAATCAAGGGCAATGAGGAATACGAAATACTGGCCGCATTGAACGCCCTTGACTTCATGTGTCAGGCAGGCCATGTCTTGATAGATCGTATCTGGGCGCTGATAAAAGGAACCAGCTTCGAGCCGACTCCCAATCGCATAGCCGAGTACTTGAAGTCCGTCCGGTACATCCGAGGTGGGAGGTTCGCCTATTCTACGACACCCTCGTCCTGAACCGGCACAACGGGCGCCGGGCGCTTGAACAGGTCTATCTTCATCCAGAGGTTGCTCCTGAACCGCAAGCGGTTCGCCCATCCCACCGCTGCGATGCTGGCCGCGGCTGCTATCCAGGGCCCCATGTAGCCCCAGGAAGGCAGCAGCGTCGCTGCAAGCCAGCCTCCAAGTCCGAGGACTAAGGCCTCGCCGACCGCCGAGACGACGGCAAGCCATAGAGTGTCGCCCGCCCCTCGCAGTGAGCAGCCGTAGATAATCCTCACGGCGTGAAAGACTTGATAACATGCGGCGCAGATGAGAATGTTTGCGCCGGCCTTGATGACGCCCGGCTCATCCGACCAGAACCTCATCAATTCACTCCTGAACAGGAAAAAGCACAGGCCAACCGACCCCATGTAGATCAGCCCGATTCGCAGGCATACGCTTGTCTGTTTGGCGGCAAGGTCTTTACGTCCCTGCCCGATTGACTTGCCCACCGCCGCTGAAAGTGCTGTGCCAATTCCGATAACGGGCATCACCGACAGGCTGCCATAAGAGAGCACCGCGCTTGTTGCGGCGAGCACCTCTTTGCCGTGTCTTCCCATCAGCCCGATCAATATTATTCCCCAGAAGGCAACATTCGCCATCAGTCCGAATCCCGCGGGCAGGCCCACTTTGAGCAGGTCATTCATTTTGCGCAAGTTCAGCCCCAATGACGAGCGAGATCTGAAATCGCGTGCGGTGTTCCCGCTCAGGAATACTGCCATGTTCAGGCCGGCGGTAACCGCTATTCCGATGAAGGTCCCCCACCCGGCCCCCGCAATGCCCATAGCCGGGACGCCGAATTTCCCGAATATCAACACATAATTGGCCCCCACGTTGGCGATCTGGCCACAGAACGATGAACACATAGTGATCACGGGCCGATGTATCCCCATAAAGAACTGGTTGCAGGACCAGTTGACGACCGCCACGAGGTGCGCATACAGGATAATGCGAAGGTATATGACCTCCATCGGTATGATTGCTTCGGGCTGTCCCATCATTCTGAATATCCACGGAGCACTGGGCCACATAATGACCACTGCCGCCACGAAATACACGATCCCCATCCACACGGTCTGCCAGAAGTAGCTGGAGCATTCTCCTTTCTCGCCTCGCCCCATGCTCTGGCTGACAAAGGTGCTAAGACTGGCCATCGCCCCCATCGCAAAACTGCTGGGCAGAAAACTGACAAAAGCCGCGGGCAGTATCGCCGCCAGGGCATCGGTCCCCAGGCGGGAAACCATAAATCTGTCAACGAACTGCATGATCGTGAACGATAAGGTCGTGACGACCATCGGGGCGGCGAGCCTGAGCATATACTTCAGCGAGGTTGCATCTTCAGCGTCGGGCAATGGGAGCAGAGATGGTTGTTCCGTCGTCAAGGATTATCCAGTTCTTTCAAATCAATAAATAACAATGCCGGCTATACCATTTATAATATTGCCGGCAACGCACTTATGTTACCATAAACGTTGACATTACTGGAGAATTATCTTGCCGAATTGCTGTTTTCGCTGCGATTGGGCGCTCGAAGCGTCGTTCGCCCGGCTTGAAAGACTTCCTATTCTCAAGCCGAGCCGTCCAGCCCAAGCTCCCTGCTCAACAGTTGGCTCGTTACCCCCGCAATACGGACTTGCTTGACAGGATTGCCTGCCCCCGAGACTATTGTCACGGAGTTTTTCTTCACGCCAAGCTGCTTTGCCAAAAAAGCAATGAGGCACTTATTTGCCTTGCCCCTCTCGGGTGCGGCAGAGACCTTAATCTTGATCATGCCGCCCAGAACCCCACAAAACGCGGTCCTGCTGCTGCCGGGCACAACCTTGGCGGTGAATACAACGCCCCCATCAATGTCCCGAATCGCCGAATCAACCATCAAAATAGTTAGCCCCGGGTTTCACCCGGGGTTCTTCTCCTGGCAAACTACCCAACATTCTCCCGCAAGTTGGCGCCGATTGCCATTTGCACGTATTTCTCGATCTGCTCGGCAAGCTCGCCTAACGACGCAAGCTGAAAATCCTCATGGTAGTGGCCGGAAATCACGTCCCCGTCAAGGGCCCTCTTGCCGATTCTAACCCGTATTATCGAAGGCTCGGCGCCGGACTTGCTGAAATCCTTATTCTTATGCTCGGTAAGCTCCACGCGCCAGTCCGCACTGATAAAAACGAGGCAGGCGCCGGTAAAGACCGCCGTGGGAAAATAGTCACGCAATAACTTAAGAGTTTCCACTACTCGATTTCCCTTTGCACGAAGTTCATAGGATACTCAAGGACTATTCCAACTGTCATTCCTGCGAAAAGTCTGCCCTGAGTCCGCCAACGGCGGAAATGGGCAGGAATCTATTTTCCTTTTCTCGGCTCAGTATCTTGGTCCTATCTCTTGGTACCCGCAGGTTAATTCATCACTTTAACAAGCTCGCGCCAAGCCGCCATCGTCCGTTTCAGATTGTCGTAAGCGTCGCCGCCGATTCCGTACCCTTGAAACCCAATCGGGCCGGTATATCCGTTGTCCGCCAATGTCTTGAGGAACTTGCCGATGTCGAAGGTGCCCTTATCGAGCGTTTGAATCAGGCCTTTCCAGTCATTTCCGCCGCTGTCGGCCCCGTTGATCGTAACTACGAAAAGATGGGGCATCGCCAGCTTGATCAGCGATTCCATATTCTTTTCGTCGTCCACCTTCAGCCAGTGGCACAGATTAAACGTCACGCCCACGTTTGCCCGGTCAACCTTTTTTACCACGCGCACCGCATCCTCAACCCGTTCCACCCAGAATCCCGTATGCGGATAGAGCGCAACTCGAACAGCTTTTTCCAGTGCCTTATCGGCAATCTCGCGAATAACCACAACGGCGCGCTCGTCGCCTTCGGGCGAGGAAACCTTATCCTTATTGCTCTGCACAAAGAGCCAAATCATCGAATTGGTTCCCTTCAAGGTTTCAATCGCCTGCTCAAGCTCCGGCCCGTATTTTTGCTGGTCCGGACCGATATTAGCACCGACGTAAGCGGCGTAGAGCTGTAAGCCGTTCTTCTGACATTCCTTGAGCATTT
>DATEBC010000192.1:0-4923 GCA_035288065.1 Sedimentisphaerales bacterium
CACAACACCACCGGCAGCGCTCCGAGATTCACCAACTGCGCATTCAGCGGCAACTCGGCGACAGGCAGCGGCGGCGCGATTGGCAGCTACAGCAATTACCGATTCGGTCCGGCGCTGGTCGGCTGTATCTTCAGCGACAACGCCGCGCCCAACGGCGGAGGGTACTACAACGACGACGGCGACCCGATACTGACGGACTGCGAGTTCAGCAGGAATCAAGCGGACGTGGAAGGCGGAGGCTTCTACAACTTGACGGGCAAGCCGACGCTGGAGAGGTGCGTTTTTGTCGAGAACCGTTCGGACCAGGACGGCGGGGGGATGCAAAACGACGACGGCAGTCCAAACCTGACCGGCTGCGTATTCAGAGACAACTTCGCCGGGGACGAGGGCGGCGGAATGTGCAACGAGGACGACGAGACGCCGCCGTTGAATCCGGTCCTGGTCGGCTGCGTTTTCGTAGGCAACGTCGCCAACGGTCACGGCGGGGCGATATGCAACGACCGGAGTAATCCGAGCCTGACAAACTGCACATTCGCCGGCAACACAGCCGAGTCGGGCGGCGGGATGTACAGCGAAAACGGCAGCGCAGTCAGCCTGTCCAACTGCATTTTATGGTCCGATACGCCGGATGAGCTGCACAATGACAGCACCCCAACAGCAGTCGTGTTCAGCGACGTGCAAGGCGGCTGGGAGGGAAAAGGCAACATCAATGCCAACCCTCGCTTCGCCGATCCGAATAGCGGCGACTATCACCTCAAATCCCAGGCCGGGCGCTACGATCCGAACGACGGACAATGGACGATAGACGAGGCGACAAGCCCCTGCATCGACGCCGGCGACCCGATGAGTCCTATCGGCTATGAGCCATTCCCCAACGGCGGCATAATCAATATGGGCGCCTACGGCGGAACGGCAGAAGCGAGCAAGTCGTACTTCAACAAGCCGCCCTGCGAGACTATAGTGGCCGGCGACATAAACGGCGACTGCATCATCGACTTCCGCGACTTCTGCATAATGGCCCTGCACTGGTGCGAAGATAACAACTGAGGGGCTCACGCAAAAGCGTACTTTAGCTCACTCTCAACTTTCTTCGTGCCTTCGTGGCGGATTATTTTGATTTCTCCTCGGCGTCGGCGGAGGGTTTCTTGGGTTCTTCGAATTTGAAGTTTTTCCTCCCGGCCTGTTCGCGGACGGCCTGGATTACGGCTGAGCCTAAGGTCTTGTCGCCGGCGGCTTGCTGCTTTTTCATCTCTGCGGCGACGTACTTCCGGCGCTGCTCGTTCAGGCCCTGGATCTTCTTTTGAATCTCGGCCCGCTCTTTGGCCTTGGCCTCGATATATTCCTTCTTTTCTTTATCGGTCATTTTGCGCATATTCTCGGGCAGTTCCTCTTCGGCGAGTTCCTTGAGCTTGCCGTTATCTTCCGCGTACGCATCGACGAGGTCCCAGTGCTCATTCCTATAGTTGGCCGAGGACTTGGCGATGCTCCTTTGGATTGAAGCTTCGGGCGAAAGGCTCGCGGCGCTGCTGTCCTGGGCGCTCTGCCTGGCGTAGTTCGTGCTGCCCGCGACGCCGTAGGCGATATAGGTCTCGTTGAGCCGGATGCTTAGCTCGGTAATTTCCTTATCCTGCGGCGCGGCGATATGGACTATCTGCTTATTCTGGTCGATATTGAGATACTTTCCGTCGGCCAGTAGTGCTCCGTCTTTCCATTTGCCGCTGAGGCCGTCGCCCTCTGAGCCGCAGTGAATCGTATTCACTATGATGTTCTTGCCTATCGCGGCCTTGCACGATTCCTTATAGTCAACCGGCCCTTGCGTAAAAGGCTCATTGCCCGCAATGAAAATCACCTTCAAGTCGTCCGGCGAGTTGCTCCACTTGAGCCTTGCCGCGGCATCTTTTATGACCCAGCCGCAGTACTCATCGCCGCCGTTGGTCTGCAGGGCAAAAAGCTCTTCCGAAACCTTATCCAAATCCGTGGTGAACGGCACGATCTGCCTGATATACCCGTCCGTCGCCGATAGAGCGCTCTTGCCGTACTCGTAGAGCGCGACCTGCACCTCCGGCGCTGCGCCGCCTCTCTTGGCGAAGATGAACTCATTGACAATCGCCCACAATTCGGCCCGAGCCTGGTCGATCAACCCGCTCATGCTCCCGCTGGTATCGAGCAGTATCGCCATCTGGACCAGAGGTCTCTTGACAGCCGGGTCATATACAATCGGCGGAACAATCACCGGCGCGACCTCGACAGCCAAATCCTTCTCCTCTGCGAACACCGTCCCCACGGCAAACAACCCGCAAACCATCGCAACCAAACTAATTGTCAACATCGCATTTCTCATTTTCTTGTCCCTTTCTTTTGAATCTGACTTTTCTTTGTGCCTTAGTGTCTTAGTGGCAATAATTTTGGTTGCGGCCAAAGGCCGCGCCAAGTTAATCCGTGTCTGAATTCCTAACCAGCACCGGCTCGCCATCGACCATCAGGAGTATATCGCCGCGAAGCGCGATACTGCCCTGGCGATTTTCTCTGGCGAGTGTCTCGGCTAATTCCATAAACTCATCCGTCCCGAACTCTATGATCCTTGTCGGCTTGATCTGGGATTCCTTCTCGACCAAGTTGCTATCGATCCACCGGCCGGACCTGTGATAATACGCCCGGTCGTTAATTTGCTGGACCGAAGTAATCGAAACTCGATCCATTTGCTCGTTGTAGAACTCGTTTCGCGGGTTCAAGGTCGCGCCGCTCTTTCCTCGCGACATGTTGAAGCTCTGATTGACGGCGCCGTACCCGGACCGCGATTGCATCGCCCTGCTCTCGAGCATGTCGGAGGCCTCTTCGAGCACCCTGCCTCTGTCGCCAAGATTTGTCCCTTCTCTGGCCAGAAAAGCGGTGTATTCGGTCAGTATGCCGAACTCAGTCGAGAGGCGGACGATCTCATCGACCAGCTCCTTGACTTTGGGGTCGTCCTTCGAGACCGCGGCATCGGCGCCCATTTGCCGGACCGCGTCGATCAGCTCTGCGATCTTGCGCCCGGCCCACAAACGCGACACGAATCCGTTTCGCTTGTCGGCCTTATCGAATTCGAATGTGAACTTGAACTTGCGCTCTTTGCCCATATAGTTTCCGCTGATCCGAAATGTAACCGGCTCTTCGCCGACGTACTGGCCTAAGAGTACAAGCTGGTCGCCCTCGAAGAGGTCGGGCAGGGTTTGGGGCATGATGTCGCGCGTTCGGCCCAGCGCCGGCTCGCCGTCTTCCTTCACGACCTCCAGCCTGGCATCGGCAAGGACAGGGCCGGTGAGCCGCTTGAACACCTTTCCCACCTTGACCTCGACGTCTTCCTTCGGCAGGACGAACTCGGCCCTGGCCCGCGACTCGTCGGCAATTTTCTCCAGAAGCGGAGCATTCACATCGACGCCGACTCCGAACGTAAAGATGCGGCGCTTGTGCGGATTTGACTTCATTACCAGCTCGCGAATTGCAATCTCGGACGTATTGCCGACGGTAGGCAGCCCGTCGGTGAGGAACAGGACTATCGGCAGCATCCCCTCGGCAGGAGCCTGGTCCAGTGCGGCCTTTAGGGCATCGTAGATGTTCGTCCCGCCGGAGGCGGTGACGCCCTCGATATAAGCGGCGGCGGCCTCGGCAGTCTCTTTACTCTTAACCACCGGCCCGGGCGAGAACCACTGCACCGTGTTATTGTAGATAATAATGTTGAACGCCTCGCCGTTGTTAAGGCCGGCTACAATCTGCAGCGCCGCCTCCTTGACCTGTTCGATTTTTTCATTCCGCATACTGCCGGAGCGGTCGATGACTAACGTCACCTCCCTTTTGATCGCTGGCGTATCGACGTGTTTGAGTCCCTCGGTGGCCTGCCCCTTATGGGGCAACCCGGCCAGCAGCAAGAAATACCCCCCTCTGACTTTTTCTTCGGGATATGCAAACATCGAGGCCGTGACGCCATCCTCCTGCACTAAGTACGACAGGCGAAACGCCCCGGGGTCTCTCTCGGCGTCGAGGGCGATCTTGACGGTCATTTCCTTGTCGCTTTGGCGCTCGATATCGAGCTTGTGGCTGGCCGAATAGACCGTCGATATGGGGCGCTTGGACTTGATATTGGCCTTTATCTTCCAGGGCACGGCGTATTCGAGGGCCTCGGTCCTGGGCAGGACGTAATCGACACGGTTGCCGTCGGCCTCCAACAGATGCTCGTAAGTCAGGCGGACCTTCTGCTTGCTGTGCGCTTCGACGGGGAAGACGCTGGACCGAATCAGGTTGTAGCCTATGAACTCGACCAAGGCCGGGTCGCGAATCTTCGAGACCAACTCCTGATAGATTCTTCTGGCTTCCTCCTTGGCCATGACTTCTGCGGTGATCATCCCGCCGGGGCCGTCGTAGGCGAATCCGCGTACTATCGCGCCGTCGGGCGCCGGGACAATCAGCTCTGCCTCCTGCCGGCTATTGCTCGTATTCTGCAGTCGAATCTCAATCGTAGTGGTTGCGGTGCTCTCTAAGATGTCGATCAACACTTCAACGTCGGTGATCTCGATAGCCCCGCGCCGGTCGGGAGCAAAGGCAATCCGCCTGCTCTGCGGGACTATGACATTCGACGCCAAAGGCCGAACGCTGATATGCTCCATCCTCGCCAAAGCCGGCCACGCCGTGAATAAAAACAACACGCCCAAACAACCAATCATTCTTCTAATCGAACGAGCCATTTCAAGTCTCCTTAATTTGTTGTCTGACATCTGTCGTCTTTCGTCTTCGCAGCTTATCCGGTCGCTTACGGGCGTGTTGCTCAAATACGAAATCCGAATTTCGAAATACGAAACAAATTCAAAACACTAATGTCCGAATCAGCAAAACTCTGTTCTGACGATGTCAGAACAGTATGGGTCATTTCAATTTTGGTTATTTGAGCTT
>DATEBC010000193.1:0-5671 GCA_035288065.1 Sedimentisphaerales bacterium
CTATCGCACCTGGGTCGTCGGGGTCGGGGTCCTCCGGCAGCTCGGAGATGCCGCCTCTGTAAACCAGAATATAGTTGCGAGCCTCTTCCCCCGACGGCGCGAATTGCACGATAAGCTCGGTCGCGCCGCCGTCGTTGGGCAAAACGCTCGCCTCGGTCCACGCGGGTATGAACGTAATATCGCCCGGCGGGATTTGCGTCCTGGTCTCGGTCGCGTCGTCGCGGTATATCTCGAACGTCCCGCCCTTGAGCACCTGCGGGATGCCTGAGTTGTCCGAGTTGTTCGTGATAACAAGTTCTGTAGTGATACTCGGGTCCGCCAACCCGCGCCTGACATCCAGGCGCCCCCGGAAAAAGTAATTGATCAAGCCCGTTGTGTAGTCAATAGTCCGGGGCATGGTAATATCGGCGTAGTCTTCAAATACGCCTATATCATCCGTGGTATTCGTGCTGTCTAGTACCGCGAATGTCTCGTAGCCGTATTCCATTGTTGTCACATAATGCGTGTAAGAGTCGCGCGCCAGGTGAGTCACGCCGTAATTAGCCCCGTTGAAGTATACCTTGTTGCCTTCCGTAAGCGAGCTTGTGTGCTCTTTGGCAGGATGCGGGAATTGATACTTGACGCCGGAGCAGCCGAATACCGTGCTCAGCGAGAGGAATTGATAATTGCTGCACTCCGCGAGTCCCCAAATCCCTTCCGGCGGCGAAATACCGTCGCCGAGATAATCGCCACCATACTCATCGGCATCGAAATACTTCGCCAGCTTATCAAAGACAACCGGCCCCGACCCCGACCACGGACTCTGCCCGTTGTTATCGTTGACCTGTTTCTCGACCCAGCTCTCGAAAGGATTGCCCCAGTCATAGAAGGCCCGGTAATGCCCAAAGAGAAAGTCATTTCTTGCATGTGCAGGGACACCCATATCTTCTATCATATGAAAGATGTGTCCGAGAGCCAAGAACGTCTCAGCCATGTATTGTTCCCGGACAGGCGCACTCGATGATCTCAGCGATTCATGGAATCTATTTCTCGCTTCTTCCCAAGTATCCAAGTTGTTTTGGGGGTATCCGGTGCTGCTTGTTCCTGTTGTCATCCAGAATAGGGCCGATTCACCTCTGAGGTCAAAAGGAGATAATCGGGTAGGAGCGCCTTCCCAGTCAGGATAATCAGTTCTATTATCTAATCCTGCGTTGCGGATCGGATCGTGAAAATGGTGCTGTGATCTGGCTTGTCGTATTAGGGCATCCTCTAACTTACTACCTTCGCGTATCCATTGTAAAATGCTTCGAGTGGTTATACCAGGATCCATACCTCTATCTATTAAATCCTGAATGAACGGTGTCGTAGTGTTGATTATCTGAAGCTGGCTACTCAGACCGGGAGCATACCCTAATTCGTTTTGCAGATAAGCGCCAACCTTCGAGGCATTAGCAGCTTCTTGAGACAGCGCCGGATGAGTATATTCTTTTTCCCAAGCATACAAGGGTTGGCATAAACAAAAGAATATCGCTATCATAACGGAAGCGTTGAAAACGTTATTTCGCATTTTTGTAGTCTCCTATCTTTAATTTTACCTGTTATGCAAAAGCCTTGCTTAATGCTTCTATGACGACAAAACCACTTAAGACGGCTGCTGAAACAGTCAGCAATAAAAGCGTTAGAACTACCTTAATATGAATTTTATCCTTTGGACATAATTTCATTAACACAATCCAAATAGCATCGATAACCAAAATGAGCACGATAACCCCCCATATGGGGAGGATGGGATGTGCACGAGATGTATAATACATGTCTTCTATTGGGGCCAACACCAACTTTAGAGTGCCCCAATAGAATATTGGCAATAATGCTGCTAACGAAATAACTTCCAGAGAAATTAGTAAAATTTTTTGTTTTTTTTCCTGCATTGGTTATTCTCCTGGATTTATTTCTTTCAGCATCGCTGAAAAATTAGAGATTGAATATCCTCCAATTACCATCTTCATCTCTTATGAAAAAGACGGGGAAGCTCAATGTCTCCGGGCCGTCCTGATGGAGCATCTCGTATATTACTTCACCGGCCCTTTGCCGGTCGAATGTCATTTCTCCCATCCCGGCTGCGTAATCCGGAAGGCGCGCCTCAATTATCCCGAATATCTGGGCGTATTTGTCTCTCGAAACCTCTGCAACGCAGGTCAGGGCCTCGTTGACGTTACCGGTCGCCAGTGCGGTCTTGAACGACTCGAACACATCCAGCGGATGCGGGCCGTTCAGCCAGAAATAGGCAAAGGTCGCCAAGTCGTCGGCATCGACGGTTCCGCTCTCGTCGAAATCGCCGTCAAGCCCGCTGCCGGATTCCTTCCAGTTACCGGCCAATCTCGCAAAATCAATGAAGTTGACTATGTTATCCCCGTTGAAGTCAGGATAAGAATCGGGCCCGGGAAAGACGTCCGGCTCGCTTGATCGCACCACGGGCATCTCTGTGGAGTAGCTTTTTGCAGGCTCCGGAGTTTCCGTCAGCAGACTCTTCTGGTCGGTCTGTGCCGGTGCAACCGCCGCCTTGTCCACGGCGGATACTACAGGGGCCTTCTGAGATTCAGCAGTTTGTGAAGTAGAAGACTGCTGTTCCGGCTCGGAAATGGATTCGCCTTCGGGCCACATAAGATCTTCCAGCCCGATGCCGGCAGCGGCAAAAATATTCTGCTGCCGGTTGCAGTAAACCCAAAGCTGATAGATCGTAGTAGCCGCCGGGATCGAGTTGCCGTCGATAACCATATCGATCGCGGTAACCAGACTGATGGTCGCCTCGTTCGAATTGGGGTCAAATTCAAAGCAATACTCGTTATTTGTATCCGGCACAGGCTCCAATACTCCCCCGACCGCCCCGACGGATACGTCATTAGGCCCTATCTCGGTGCTGCCCTCAATGGCGACCAGAATCTGGCCCATGCTCGATATTAGCGGATAATCGCTCAGGTCATTGCCGTTGAGCGTCAGGATCAAATCCGCGCCTGCAATTGAGTTAGTCATCAAGACTATGGCAACCAATAGAAATGCTTTATGATTCATCATAAATTCTCCTTTGCCTCAAAAACGACTTGCCAATGAACTTGTTCGCCTTTGGATAGACAATCTGACCCGGCTGGGCAAACAATGTCAAGTGATTTCGCGGTTTTTTTCGGCGGCTATGCGGTCAAAAAGTTTGATTTATCTCTTGCTTTGGCCCCTCGGCTGCTGTTTAATTGCATCTTGGATGCCGGAATAAGCAGGATCAATGAGGTCGGTTGGTTTTTTTTGAGGTGAATGAATATGGCAGATTTGCAGGCATTAGCCGCAGCGGTTATCAAAGGCGACCAAAAGACGGCTGTTGAAATCACCAAGGCCGCGCTGAGCGAAGGCACGGCGGCCAAGAGCGTGCTTGATGAAGGTCTGATTGCCGGTATGGATGTCATCGGGGCACGGTTCAAGAAGAATGAAGTGTATATACCCGAGGTTTTGATTGCCGCGCGTGCGATGAAAATGGCTATGGCAATACTGGAGCCGGAGCTTGTCAAAGCCGGCGTGGAGCCTGTCGGCAAGCTTTTGATAGGAACAGCGCAGGGCGATCTTCACGATATCGGCAAGAATCTCGTGGCGATGATGCTTAAGGGGGCGGGTTTTGAGGTTATCGACCTTGGTGTTGATATCAGCCCCGAGAAGTTTGTCGAGCAGGCCAAGGCATCCAAGGCTCAGCTAATCGGCATAAGCGCTCTTTTGACAACGACGATGCCGGCGATGGAGAAAACGATAGCCGCTTTGAAGAAGGGGGGCGTTTCAGCGAAGGTGATGATTGGCGGGGCTCCCGTAACACAGGGTTACGCCGACAAGATCGGCGCTCACGGCTACGCCCCCGATGCGGCCTCGGCCGTTGATGCCGCCAAGAGCCTTGTGGCGTGAGACAGGGCTTTTGAGCCGCCGAATGCAGTGCGGTTCTTTTGCAGCGTAAAAATCCTCTGAACAGCCGTTAAACGCGGCTGTTTTTTTTCGCCGGTTTTGGTAGAATGGACACTTGGTCATTTTGGGAAAATGTCAACCGGCGGCGAATTCAGCCGGGGTAAGTGCTCACAAACTCGACGCTGCAGGACAATATGCGAAAGATTCAGCACAAGGGTCTGGCTGAGCTGCTGATGCAGCTTCGATTCACGCCTGCGGCGAAGCGCCGCAAGCAACTGGATGCGGCTGAGAAGCTGTACGCGATTATTGAGGCGGACAGGCGCTACCCGTTCGAATTCGTATTCTATCGTATTACCGGCTTCCAGCAGAAAGGGCCGATGGGCGGGGAACTGATTGGAGGCGATCAACTGCGGGAGGACCTGAGAATCTTCATAACCGTTCTAAGCTCTCAGATTGCAGAACCTGTAAGGCGTCAGGCTGAGAAAGTCTATACGGTCGAGGAGCTGGCAAAGGAACTGAGCATCTCCACAAAAACAATCGGACGATGGAGAAAGCGCGGCTTGCTTGCGAGGAAATTCGTTTTCCACGACGGCGCCAAACGACTGGGCTTCTTCAAATCGACCGTCGATAAATTCCTGGCGGCAAACGCTGAGCTTGCGGCCAATGCCAAGTCTTTTTCCCGCCTCCGTGCGGCGGAAAAGCAGCGGATGGTAAAACGTGCCGCGGCGCTCGCCGGCAAATCAGGAGGAGTGTCCCGGCAGGATGTAATCCGCCGGATAGCCGCTGAAGTCGGCAGGTCCCGCGAGACTATTAGATCTACGCTTGTAGCTTACGAGAAGGCCCATCCCGACAAACCCCTTTTCGCGAGGCCGCCCGGCGTAACCGAGCCGCCGGACGCAGCCGAGATATACAACCTCTTCAAGCAGGCCGTCCCATTGCGGGACTTGATGAAGCGATTCAATCGAAGCAAAAGCTCGATATACCGGATTATTAACGTTCGCAGGGCGAAGTCGCTTCTGCTGAGGAAAATCGAATTCATCGCCAGTGACGAGTTCCTGCAAGGCGATGCTAAAGAGATTATTCTCGGAGAAGCTCAGAACAGCACCAAGTCGGCCGATGCGGCGACGGTGGAGCTGCTTCGCAGGGCGGGGCGGCCGCTGCCGGAGTATCTGAGCATACTCAAAAAGACGCCGGTTCTTAACAGGGAGCGAGAGCTGGAATTGTTCCGCCGGTACAACTATCTCAAATACCTGGCATGCATAACGAGGGCCAAGATGAATACATCGCGTGTTCTGAGCGGACGGATCAGGCAGATAGAAGGCTACCTGGCCGCGGCCGAAGAGACGCACAGGATAATAATAGAGGCCAACTTTCGCCTGGTCGTCAGCATTGCCCGCAAGCACGCGAGAGGCGGGACAAATCTTTCCGACTTGATCAGCGAAGGCAACCTTGCATTGATCGGGGCGGTCGAGAAGTTCGACTATAGACGGGGCTTTAGGTTCGCGACGTTTGCCTCGTGGGCCATAGCCAAGGCGTTCGCCCGCAAGATGCCGTCCCGCACGGCCCGGCGTGACAAGGAAACGGCCGCTTCACACGCAAAGATGCAGGAGGACTTTCGAGAGAAGGACGCCGCCGACCTGGCCGGCATCGAGCGAACACACCAAAGCCTTGCACAGGTTATTGAGAACGAGCTGACGCAAAGGGAACGGTATGTTGTTCTGAACCGGTTCGGCCCAATCGGACAGCCGATAAAGAA
>DATEBC010000194.1:0-3549 GCA_035288065.1 Sedimentisphaerales bacterium
CAACGTCAGGGCGACAGGTCTGGCCCCGGCGACGGCCAGGTCGTTTACGGTCCCGCAGACGGCGAGTTTGCCGATATCTCCGCCGTTGAAAAACAACGGCTTCACAACATAGCTGTCCGTAGTCAGACAAATCTCATTCGAGCTTAGATTAAGCTTTGCCGAGTCGGCGAGTTCCGCGAGCGCATCGTTGTTCAGCTTGGGCAGGATGTGGCGGCGGATCAGCTCGTCGCTCAACCGCCCGCCGCCGCCGTGTGCGAGCAGGATTCTATCGTGTTTCCTGGGGCTCATCGCTCGCGATTCTCCTTGCGGGCGTACTTGAACCACACGGCGCACGCTCCCTCGGCGCTCACCATACACGCGCCGACCGGGTCATCAGGCGTGCAGCTCGTCGCAAACAGTCCGCATTGAGGCGGGTCTATCAGGCCGCATAGAACTTCGCCGCATCTACAGCCCGTTGCCTCCTTGCCCGGTGTCTCGGTGATGTTGAATTGCTTGAGCGCATCGAATTTGCTGTATTCGTCTCTCAGCCTGAGCGTGCTTTTTGCTATCTTTCCGAGTCCGCGCCAGTAACCGTCCGCAGGCTCGAAGCACTCGGCTACGATTCTTTGTGCGGCGGCGTTGCCCTGCTCGGTCACCACGGCCGAGTACATGGATTTCAGTTCCGGTTGCCCGGCGGCCAGTTGGCTGCATATCTCGGCAAGGCCTTCGATAATCTGGACCGCCTCAAAGCCGGCCACTACGCACGGGCGCTCGAAGTCTTCCACTATTTCGCGGAATGCTCCATAGCCGGTTATCACGCTGACGTGGCCGGGGCAGAGAAAGGCGTCGATATTGTTGTTTTTGGCCGAGAGCAGCGCTCGCATTGCGGGCACGACGAGTTTGTGACCGCTGAGGATGTAGAAATTATCGATTCCTTGCCCGGCTGCCTCCTTCACCGCCACGGCGGTCGCCGGCGTGGTCGTTTCAAAACCCACGGCCACAAAAATAATCTTTTTCTCCGGGTTGTCTCTGGCCAATTGCAGGGCGTCCTCACTGCTGAGGACCACTCTAACTGCGGCTTTCGATTGCTTAGTTTCGAGTGAGCCGCCCTTGCCGGGGACGCGAATCATATCGCCGTAGGTTGCGATCATGCAGTCATCGCGGTCGGCCAATTGCAGGACCGTATCGATGTAGCTCTGGTCGGTGACACAGACCGGGCAGCCGGGCCCGGATAGAAGCTTGAGTCTCTCAGGCAGGACAGATTTTATGCCGCTGCGAAAAATGGCCACCGTGTGAGTGCCGCAGACCTCCATAACGTTGATCTGCCGGCCCAGCTTCTTGCAGGCGGCGTTCATAAGTCTTTGTGCTTCGAGTATCTTCTCGCGCATATCGGCCTGATTCTACTGCGAAGTATCGTTGGATTCATCCCGGAGATCGTTGATCTGCTCAATGATCTCCCAGGTCTTCTTCGCCTCATCTTCATCGACGAGCGATATGGCGAAGCCCGCGTGTATGAGGACAAGGTTGCCTATCGTAGCTTCCGGCACCAGCGTAGTCTTGGCCCTGAAGCGGTTGCCCATCGCATCAACCACCGCAACGTCTTTATCCAGCTCAATTATCCTTGCCGGTATTGCCAAACACATAATCCGTCGCTCACTTCTCGCGGTTTATCGTATTAGGTGCGGTCATACTAATATCATACAGCACCAATGATCGTGCCAATTATATTGCTCGATAAGCTCCGGGTCAAGCTTGCAAGCCGCATCCGTCGAGTCTCGAATGGAGTGCTGCAAAAAGAGATTGACAGCAACGCACGCTGAGTGTATTCTTGGCATGGATGATTCGCTGGTTCAAACAATGAATGGTAACCTCAATACAGCGGTTGTTTATGGATTTGCAGCGGCTTCTCAGGGAAAAACGCGATGATATCCGTGCTATCGCCTCCAAGCACGGCGCGTACAACGTTCGCATTTTTGGTTCTGTGGTGCGCGGCGCGGCCGGCCCGGACAGCGATATTGATTTTCTGATCGATGCCGGTCCTGATACGAGCTCCTGGTTCCCTGCGGGTCTGATCCTGGACCTTCAGGAGATTCTGGGCCGACGTGTAGAAATTGTTACTGCCAAGGCGCTCAATCCTCACATTCGCGACCGCGTCCTCGCAGAGGCAGTGCCGCTATGAAAGACGATGCCGTCTATTTGCGCCATATTCAGGAGTGCATCGGGCGTATCGAGGAGAATGTCCGGGAGGGCCGCGCTGTGTTTCTCGCATCTCACACCCTTCAGGATGCCGTGATTAGAAACCTTCAGACAATGGCCGAATCAACTCAGCGATTGTCCGACGACTTGAAAGCCACACATCCAGAAATAGAGTGGCTCCGAATCGCCGCGTTTCGCAACGTCCTTGTCCACGACTACCTCGGCATTGACGTGGAGAGAATCTGGGAGATTACACAGCGTGATGTGCCTGAACTTAAGCGCGCTATATCGACGATGCTGGGAGAAGCAGTGTAGGCCGTACCTTTGTTCCCGTGCCTGATGAAGCTCACTCTTGCAGCCAAGTCAATACAGTGGTTCTTCAGCAAGTTGCGATAGCTTGACAGGTGTCTGGATGCCGTATTTACCGGCAACTGACTCGACAATTTCTTTCACCCACAAGGGAGAACCCGGTGACAGAAAAATGCCTTTGATTAATGCTTTGATGTCCACAGAAGCCAATACGGAACCGTCATCAGTTCGAGGTGTGGAATCTGATGTATCCCAAATCACCGCCCGCAATTCGTTTTCATGTTCAAAACTCTTGCGTTTGGTCATCACTGGTTCGAATATTTCTGGCGATTCGCCCTTGAATTTGTCTTTACGATAATCAATATACCTGATTTTCCCTATGTGAACATCGTCGGGGAACCTGTGAAAAGCTCCGACTAATGCCCCAAAGGTTGATTGGATAGCTATGCCTTTGTTGATTTCTGAGTACAGGTTCCACATGGCTGCGGATTCGAAATCATTCAAATGCCAACAATTCACTGTTAGCGGTGGCCCGCAGGACTTCATCCGCTCTGCAAAGTCTTTGGCTGCGTCAGACGGTAATTTCTTCAGAAACCCCATCGGCCAATAGGATGCTTCGAACCGATCAGTTTCGGCAAGTCTGGCTATATTACAGAAGTAAAGACATTGTTTATCTAACATCCATACGAGCTTGGCTAAATCCATATACCGCCAAATTTCTGCTTTGTCGTCGGGGCTGTCGAATCTTCCGTCTTTCTTATACATTCAAAAAATTCCTGCCAAGTTCTTTTCGAGAACTAACGTACAGATACTCTCGTCTCTTGATGTTACGAGCGACGAGTCACGAGCCCCACGGCTATTGCGGCTTGGCCGAGGGATATTCCGCCGTCGTTTGACGGGACGTTCCGATTGAATAATACGCCGAAACCGGCTTTTTTCAGAAGGCTAATCAGGCGATCTATCAGGTATTGGTTGCAGAAGACGCCGCCGCTCAGGGCGACCGTGTTCAATCTGCTAAGCGATCCCGCCGGCAGGCGTCCCTTGCGGGACTTACGGGATTTGCAG
>DATEBC010000195.1:0-16539 GCA_035288065.1 Sedimentisphaerales bacterium
CGATGTGTATTCCGAGCAGCCGGCCTTGAAACTCCGGCAGCTCCATGACCTCAGCTATTATGGGCAGATTGTGCTCATAGATAGCTTGGGGACTTGTAATCATGGTGGGCAGGAAGGCCGTCGTCCCCGCCTCGAGCATCTCCCGGCAAGCACGGATGAAATCGTCACGGGTCAGATCGCCGCTTGAGAAATCCACACCCTTATAGCCGTTGACTTGAAGGTCAACCAATCCGGGGATTTTCATTACGCTGCGAGTATTTGTTTTCTTATCCACGAATTGCTCGGGTTTTGTGCTTCTAACGGGCTGTAAGCAGGCAGGCCGCTTCGGCATCCAGGAATATTCTGCAGTTGTCGTGCTGCTGCAATATCGAAGCCGGACACATTAGCGTCACCGGGCCTTCCAATGCCTTCTTGACGGCCTCGGCTTTGCGCCTGTCGGGCACGGTGACGATCAGAGACTTACTCTTGAGAATCTGCCTGATGCTCATCGATATCGCCCGGCGCGGCACCTGTTCCAAAGTCTCGAACCACCCCTCGCCCAATTGCTGCTTCCTGCACCTTTCGTCCAGTTCGACGACGATATAAGGCTCTTCGGTCTCGAAATCGGCGGGCGGATCGTTAAAGGCAAGATGCCCGTTTTCCCCGATGCCGATCAATGCAACGTCGATCGGATGCTTGGCGATTATACGCCCTATCCGTTTGCACTCCTGCTTCGGGTCCTCGGCGTCGCCATTGACAAAATGCGCCGCCTTGAGCCTTTCAACCTTCTCGACGAATCGCTCTCTAAGGTACTTGCCGAAGCCGGCAGGATGGTCCGGGCCGAGGCCTATGTATTCGTCGAGGTGAAACATCGTCACCTTGGACCAATCGACGCCCTCGGCCCGCCTTCGGCGGGTCAGGCAACCCAGCATCTCGATTTGGCTCGCCCCCGTCGCCAGGATGATATTCGCACGTCCGGTAGTCTTTATCGCGTTCTTAATAGTCTCGGCTGCGCCGCCCGCCGCCGCCGCCGTCATTGCCGGGCTTGTCCGGTAAACAAACTTCTCCATAAGCTGCCTCTATCTATTGCTAAACTGTGTCCTTATCGATAATACGAGCGCGCCCCGGCCGTGTCAACTTGCCCTTTGTTCCGTCTCCAAGTGAGTTTCTTACGCCCTGCAAATTTGGCTGCCTCGGCGTCACGATCTCCACGGCCGCTGTCTCTTCAATTCGCCCAACAACGTATCTCTGGCGATGATTACGTTTTCTCTGATCTGGAAGTCGAACATCCCCACGCAGACGAAATCGGCCCCATTCTCGAATGCGTACTTGAAGCCCTCACTCGGGTGAATAGCGCCCGCCGCCAAGACCTTAAAAGCAATCCACGGCTTCTCGACATTCTTCATAAATTCGATAGACTTCTCCGGCGCGATCTCCCAGATATTGTCATGGTCGTAAGGACTGCCGCTATCGACATTGAACTCTACTCTTTTTTCTTTCGGCGTGGCGGACCAGTAGTTGCCGTGATGGAGGGTCTTCATGTAGAAATCGGCATCTATCTGCGCCTTCTCAACGGCCATCGGGACTTCGACCGAATGTCCGCCGATTCCCGCGATTAGGCCATTCTTTTTGATGAATTCAACGGCCTTGCCGAGCAGATCGACTCGTCCGTTCTTGACGAAGCTGTCTCCGACGCCGCCCTGCACGTAAGCGCCGATTGCCCCGTTATCGACGGCCCTTTGGATGTCACTTGTCAGGTCGTTTGACTGCGGATGGACCTGGGCAATCCATTGCATTCGGCCGCCCCTCTCCTTCCAATACTTGCTCAGGTAATCCGACGACGACGTTATGATGGTGTTCACGCCGTTCTCCTCGCACACCTCGAGGGTCTTCATTATTCTCTCCTGCGAGCTGTAAGCTAAGAATAGCTGGCGCAGATACGGCAGGTCCCTGCTGTGAGACCAGCCGCTGAACTGGTTGCCGCCGATAATCAGCCTGCCGATCTCAACGTTGCCGATCCTGCCGATGGGCAGACCTTTAATGGAGTTGCCTTGGGGCCGACTGCTGTTAGATTCTTTCGACATCTTCATACTCCTTCGATCATCTCAGGCATTTCGATTCGCCTTCGGTTTCATCGACCCATATTCCGAAATCTGAACGATAAAAGCAACAGTCTTGACGGTTTTTTCGTCAAATTCGCAACTCGATAGGCCCTATTGTCCTTTGCGCGGCGACTGTGCTATAATGCCGCAAGTGCGTCCCGCCAGAGGACGTCATAAAAATGAGCAGAACGCTTGGACCAGATGGAGGTGGACTATGAGTAATGTATGCAGGTTTGGGGCGGCGGTGATTTTGGCAGGTTTTCTGTTCGCGGGTTTGACGCCGGCTGAGGAATTTGTTGTAAATCCCGCCGAAGTGCTCAAGACGCTCGATAAGAACCATCCGCGATTGATGCTCAAGGACGATAGTCTGCAAAGTCTCAAGGCCCGATACGCGGAAGACAAGGTCCTGCAAAAGTGTATCAGGGACGTCATCAACAGCGCGGAGAGCTATATCAACAAGCCCGTGCTGAAGTATAAGAAAATCGGGCCTCGGCTTCTCTCGGTCAGTAGGGAGTGCGTCAGCCGTGAATACGCCCTCGCTTTGGCATATCGTTGGACGGGCGATGAGAAGTACGCCAAGAAGGCGGTGGATAATATGCTCGCGGTCTGCGCATTTGAGGACTGGAACCCTTCTCATTTTCTCGATACCGCTGAGATGTCGCACGCGGTCGGCGTCGGCTACGACTGGCTGCACTCCTATATGGACGCCGATACGCGGGCGAAAATCAAGGCCGGACTGATTAAAAACGGCCTGGAAGAGGGACTAATCGCCTATAGGAAACTCGGCTGGGCAAGGAGCGAGCACAACTGGAACCAGGTCTGCAACGGCGGCCTGATTGCGGGCGCCCTATCTATAGCCGAATCCGACCCAAAGTACGCCGAGCAGATAGTCTCTTCGGCGGTCAAGTCGCTGCCGCTGGCTATCAAGACCTACGGCCCGGACGGCGCGTGGGGCGAAGGGCCGGGCTATTGGCACTACGCCAGCAGATACACCGCCTACGGCCTGACAGCTCTGGAGACCGCATTAGGCAAGGACTTCGGCCTGCTGAAGATCAAGGGCCTGGCCGAGGCGGGGACCTTCCCGATATATATGACCGGCCCGACCGGGCTTTACGTCAACCTGGCCGACAGCGGAGAATGGGCATCGAGAAGGACGATGCCGTGCCTGTTCTGGTTTGCCCGCACATACGACAATCCTCTCTATGCCGAGGCCGAGCACGCTGAGCTTGCAAGAGGCTCGGCAAGCCCGGAGCACGTCGTTTGGTATGTGCCCGCCCCGACGGGCGAGCCATCGAGCAAAGACCTCGAGCGCATGTTTCGCGGGCCGGTGGAAGTGGCCGTATTCCGAAGCGCCTGGGACGACCCGGAAGCGCTCTTCGTCGGCGTAAAGGCAGGCTATAATCAGGTCAACCATGGGCATCTCGACTTGGGCAACTTCGAGCTTGACGCACTGGGCGTGCGATGGGCGCGGGACTTAGGCTCGGATGATTATAATATGGCCGGCTACTGGAGCAGTGGAAGGGGCGGAAAAAGATGGTCCTATTACCGCCTGAACTCGAAGAGCCATAACATCCCGCTATTGGGCGGCGAGGACCAGGATGTATTCGCCAAATCGAGCATCACAAAATTTCAGCCGGACCAATCCGCGCCCTTTGCTATTATCGACCTGACAACCGCTTATCAGAAGTTCGCCAAGAAAACCACGCGAGGTATCGCAATGGTGCAGGGCCGCAAGGCGGTATTGGTGCAGGATGAATTCGAGATCGATAAGCCCTGCGACCTCGCCTGGGGGATGACGACGGATGCGAAGATTGCCACCGAGAAGGGCGGCGTCGCTGCTTTGCATCTCAAAGGCAAAGAGTTGACCGCGAAAATTATCTCCCCCGCCGGCGCCGAGTTCACAGTGGAGTCGGCCGAGCAGGAGCCGCCGGAGAAGAGAAACACCGGCGTCAGCCGACTTATGGTCCGTTTGCCCAACACACAAGGAAATGTCCGCCTGGCAATCCTCCTGTCGCCGAAATGGAACGACGGCAGCGTCCGCACCGTTGAACTTAAACCGCTCAGTCAATGGTGAAGCGGCTGAGTATTCACGCATAAGGAATTTGCAGAAGGATCAATTATGAAATCGAAAGTACAGATTCGACTGATATGTATTGGTACTGCGATGATTGCGGTATCGGCGATTGCCGCAGGTTTTGCCCAAGCCGCACAAGATGACAAGCCCCACCTTTGCCAGGGAAACTATCAGACCGAAGAGCAGGCCAAGGAGCAGCTTGCAAAATTCGCCAAGTGCTACTCTGATTTGGATGGGTGGAAGGCGCGGGCCGAGAACATCCGTCAGGGGATTCTGCGCGGGGCTGAGCTGCTGCCTTTCCCTGAGAAGACCCCGCTCAATCCGATTATTCACAGCAAGCGCGAATGCGACGGCTATACGGTCGAGAACGCGGCGTTCGAGAGCATGCCCGGCGTGTTCGTCACCGGAAATCTGTATCGGCCCCGAGCGGGCAAGGGGCCTTTTCCCGTCGTCCTCTGCCCCCACGGACACTTTAGCAGCGAAAGCGACTACGGGCGGTTTCGCCCCGACATGCAGAAGCGATGCGCGACCCTCGCTCGTATGGGCGCCGTCGTCTTCGCGTACGACATGGTCGGATATGGCGACTGGAGAAACGCAGGCTGGAGCCACGGAGTGCGCAAGGCCCTCAAGCTCCAGATCTGGAACAGTATCCGAACGGTGGACTTCCTGACTTCTCTGGAGGATGTTGACGGCAAACGCATCGGCGTTACCGGCGCTTCCGGCGGCGGAACCCAGACTTTCCTTTTAACGGCGGTCGATGATCGTGTCACCGTCTCGGTCCCGACGGTTATGGTCTCCGCTCATTTCTTCGGCGGGTGCAACTGCGAAAGCGGAATGCCCATTCATAAAAGCGCTGCCCACGAGACGAACAACGTCGAGATAGCCGCGTTGGCCGCCCCGCGCCCGATGCTGTTGATCTCCGACGGCCAGGACTGGACCAAGAACACACCGGATGTCGAATACCCGCACATCCGAGGCATTTACGAAATATACGGCGCCGCCGACAATGTCGAATATGTCCACCTCGCCGAGGAAGGGCATGACTACGGCTACTCGAAGCGAATCGCCGCCTACGAATTCCTCGCCAAGCACCTCGGACTTTCGCTAAATTGTGTCAAGAAGCCCGACGGCTCTATCGACGAGAGTTTCATCACCATCCAGGAGCAAAAAGACCTGTACGCCTTCGACGACAATCATCGCAGGCCCGCACACGCGGTTAAACCCGACGCCGAGAAACTACCCTGGGATTAGGCGGGTGGTCTTTTTAGTTCTTCGACCTTAGGGAGGTCTTTGAGCGAGTTCAGGCCGAATATCTCCAGAAACTTCCTCGTAGTGCCGTAGAGCATCGGTCTGCCTAAGACCTCGGCTCGGCCGACGATCTTCACCAACCCCTTATACATCAGCCCGCGCAGCACCTCACCGACTGCCACGCCCCTGATGACCTCGATATCGGCCCGGATTACCGGCTGCTTGTAGGCCACTATCGCCAGAGTCTCCAGCGCCGCCGGGCTCATCTTGTCGTCCGAACGGACGCGGAGCAGCTTCTTGAGCCAGTGATTGTACTGGCTCAGCGTCAGCATCTGGTAGCCGCCGGCGATCTGCTCTATTCTAAAGGCGTTTTTGGCCGCCTCGTACTTCTTGTTGAGATTCTCGACGTGCTCCCGGACCTGTTTAACGCCCGTCTCGACAATCCCGGCCAGGCGGGCGGGCGTCAGCGGCTCATCGCTTGCAAAGAGGATTGCCTCCACGACCGACTCGACCGTCGGCTCGAAATCCGGGTCCGGCGGAGGTTCGGCAGAACCGTCCTGCCCCTCAACCTCCGCGTCGGTCTGCTCATCCGCCGATGCGTCCTGCTCCCGCCCTGGCGTCGCCGCCAGGTCGCGGCAGGCCCGCATTGCCGCGTCGCCCAACTCCTCCGTCGCCGCGTCATCCGGTTCTACCTCCTCTGCGTCATCCGGCTCCCGTGTTGCCGCGCCTTTCGGCTCTACATCCTCTGTGTCATTCCCGCGCAGGCGGGAATCCAGATCATCCTCCATCAGATCAGCCTGTTCTTCATCGGGCGTTTGATTTTCGTCATCGGACATGCGGTATTCGGCTTTCACTTTCTTGACCTGTTCTTCTGTCATATATTTTCCCATCTAAACGGGTCTGCATCTTTCTTACTTACCCTGATTGTTATGGAGTTTACCTGTTTTTTCAACTGCTTTGCGAACTTTTTCAGGATAAATCGCTCCGAGACGGTATGGCTAAGGCAAATGCAGGTCAATCCCGCCTCCTGGGCCGCCAGGGCCTGACGATGCTTCAATTCGCCCGTTAGATACAGATCGGCCCCGGCGGCGATGACCTTATCGATAATCTCGCCGCACGACCCTGCGCAGACCGCCGCCTTCTTCACCAGCCGTTTTTCCGGCCCGACTATTCCGACGGCCTTTGCCCCCGTGGCGGCCTTAATCTTCTTGACCAGCGCTGCCATACGCATCGGTTTGGCCAGCTTCCCAATTCTGCCCAGACCCAATTTGCCTTCGAGATTACACTGCTGGAAGACGTCGAAAGCGGGCATCTCGTAGGGATGGGCCTTCCTCATTGCCGCGATCACCGCATCGAGCTTATCGCCGGGCACAATCGTCTCGAACCGCATCTCCGGGACCTTCTCGAAGCTGCCTTTGCTGCCGATAGCGGGCCTGGCGCCCTCCAAAGGAAGAAATGTGCCGGTCCCCTCGGCGGAGAATCCGCAATGGCTGTAATTGCCCATCATCCCCGCCCCTGCGGCGAATACCGCATCCGAGACTTTGCTTACCGCATCGAGCGGGACAAAGACCACGAGCTTGTACGTGCAGCCAGCCGGGGCATCGACATAGTCGCCGAGTGGCTTTGCATTCTCGATACCAATTATCTCGGCAAGGCCGTCGTTGACGCCGCCGGCGACCGTGTCCAGCGCCGTGTGTATCGAAAACACCGAAATCCCCGCGCGAATAAGCTCATATACCGCGCCGCTCGGCCCATCGACGGTTACTTTCTTCAGCCCATCCCAGATAATCGGATGATAGCTTACAATCAAATCGGTCTTCAGCTTCTTAGCCTCAGCCACTACCTCAGCGGTAATATCGATAGTCAGCAGGACATTTTTTACGTCCTGCCCCGCATCGCCGACCAAAAGCCCGACGTTGTCCCAGTTCTGAGCCAATTCGAGCGGCACTATCCGCTCAATCGCCGCTGCAATATCTTTTACCTTCATCTGCTTCTTCATCATTCGTTATTCGACATTCTCTTGCGACCATTTGGTCGAAACATTGTTTAAGCTTCTTGGCCATCGGCCCGACCTTGCCCTCGCCGACCGCGTGCTTCTCTACGCTGTTTACAGGCATAACCTGCATAATTACATTCGTCAAGAATATCTCGTCGGCGTTCAGGACGTCGTCGATGTAAAGGTCTTTCTCGACGAGCTCGATGGAATTATCGACGGCAATTCGGCAGACGGCCTTCCTCGCAACTCCCGCAAGCACCGGCGTCGAGACAGGCGGGGTATAGAGCACCGAATCCTTCACCAGAAACACATTGCTTATGCACCCCTCAGCGAGGCGATTATCCGTAGTAAACCATAGCGCCTCAGCCGCCCCTTTTTCGTGCGCGTGCTTTAGCCCGATCATACGCGGAAAATAGCTCGTAACCTTGTGCCCGCACGTCGGGTCGTTCTCGTTCTGCCTGTACGGACAGAGCAGCACCATAACGCCTTTGCGGTAATACTCAGGCGGGTAAGCCGTCAATTTTGCGGCGGTTATCAGCAGCGTCGATTTGCGTTCTTCCGCATCCTGGGCCATTGCGCCGCCGGTTACGGTCAAGCGCAGCCGCGCATCTTTCAAATTATTGGCTCGCAGCACCTTGTCAATTGCATCGCTAATATACTCTTTCTCGCAGCCGATATTGATCGAGAGCGTCTCGGCGCTGGAAAACAGCCGATCCAAATGGTCCTTCAACGCAAAGACCCGTCCCGCACGAGCCTGCATAGTCTCAAACAGCCCCGCCCCATACAAAAGCCCGCTGTCGCTGATCGACACGCTCGCTTTGCCGGCATCCACCAACTTGTCGTTCAGAAATACCTTTTCCATATTCGTAGCGTTTAGCGTGCAGCGTTTAGCGAATAGGATGGAGCATGCGGTATAGCATACTCCCCACCTCCCTTAACAACTCATCTATGGCAGTATTCTTAGCAAGATACTTCAGGTCGTTCGCCAACAGGAACTGCGTTTCTAATTCCAACAATGAACCATACGCAATAGACAAGAACTGATCATACTCAGCCTTGTGCTGTCTGCCGTAGCCTTCGGCCATGTTGGAAGGTATTGATATCGCGGCTCTTTGCATCTGCTGAGCTAACCCGTAAACCTCTGATTTTGGAAAGCCGCCCGTTGCTTTATATACTTCTAAAACCAGCTTGTAGCTTTTCTGCCAGACTATAAGGTCCTTAAAAGACGTAGTTTTCATAACTCTACGCTCCACGTTATACGCTATACGCTCCACGCTGTACGCTGTCTATGCCCGCCAACAGGGCCCTTGCCTTTGTAATCGTCTCATCCCATTCGGCCTGCGGCTCGGAATCCGCTACGATTCCGCCGCCGGTCTGGGCGTAGGCCTTTTGTCCTGCGATGATAATCGTCCGGATCGCGATATTCAAGCAGACGCTGCCGTCGAGACCGATATAGCCGATGCTGCCGGTATAGACGCCCCTTGCGGTCGGCTCGGTCTGGTCGATAATCTCCATCGACCGGATCTTCGGCGCGCCCGTAATAGAGCCGCCCGGAAACATCGCTTTGAGGCAATCGCAAAATGTGATTTCGTCGCGAAGCTGCCCCGCTATCGTCGCGACCGCATGGAACACGGTCGGATACGTCTCAATCGTCCGCGGCTGACTTACATGGCGAGTACCGGCCTTGCAGATTCTCGCCAGGTCGTTGCGCTCCAAATCGACTATCATATTAAGCTCGGCCTGCTCTTTTTCGCTGCTTAGCAAGTCGCCGAAGTTCTCCTCATTGCTCCGCTCGGCCTTTGCATCCGCAGGGCTTAGACGCCGTCGAGTGCCCTTAATCGGCTTGGTGCTGATGAAGCGGTCGTTAATTGTCATAAACATCTCCGGCGAGGCGCTGACGATCTTGAATTCCGGCCCGTCGATATAGGCCGAATACCCGCTCGGGTTGTGCCGGTTCTGCCAGCCGAAGAGGTCTATCGCCTCGGCTGCATAATCGCACTCGAATCGCTGCGAGAAATTGATCTGATAAACGTCGCCGTCGAATATATGCCGCTTAATCTTATCGAGCATCCGCAGGTAATAAGCCCTGTCCATATTGCAGCGGAACCGCGATAGATCGATATCATTGAGGTCCGCAGCCGCAGGCTCCGGCACGCCCCTGGTCGCCGCCTCGTCCAATAGCCGCTCCAGCCCCGCCAGCTTTTCGCCCGGCCTTGCCCCATCGCCGGGCAGCTCCAGAGCAACCAGCCAGAAGGCCCCATCGCGATGGTCGTATGCCACGAAACGGTCGTAGAAGCACAGCCGAATCAGCGGCATACCAAGATCATCTACCGTTGTAGCAGGTAGCTTCTCGATATATCGGCCGAACTCGTAACTGAAATACCCAATCCATCCGCCGCCGAACATGCCCTTCGGAAGAATATTGCCGCTTTTGTCATTCCCGCGCAAGGCCTGCCCTGAGCGAAGCCCCCATGCGGCGAAGCCGAACGGGCGGGAATCCACACTGTCAGCTTCTCTGAGCCGGTACTTACCTAAAACCCGGTCCAGCTTTGCGAGTGGTTCTTTCTGCCCCGCCCGAAATTCAAAGACATCCCTCGGCTCGGCGGCCCAATAGCTGAATCCGTCCGCATCGCCCTTGGCCTCATTGCCGCCGAGGATGGACGCCGACTCGAGACCACTGAAAACCTCACTCAAAGCCGCCAAATCTATCGATACGCGGATTTCCCTGCAATGCAGTCTGCACGAAACCTGCTTATCCGTTTCACCAAGCGCCTGCATCTTTGTAGCCTCGTCGGTCATTGCGAGCGAAGCGAAGCAATCTCTTTTTGAGTTTTGCACTCTGGCCATTCTGTATTCTTTTTTCTAAATATGGTTGGCCGCCGCCGGGTTTTGCCCACGGCGGATAAGTATGCCGACTATGCCTGTTGTTATTGCTGTTTTAAGCAAAATTGTTCCTGTTGCCAGACCGGCGCAGAAGCCGAGCACCGTATTGAAAGGCCATGGGACGAACTGCGGGATGCCGAAGCTATATGCCTGCTCGACATTTAGAAGTGAGTTGCCGCTGATTACCCAGGCGCAAGACAGGATGACAGCGAAAGAGCAGGTCGGCAGGCAGCCGTACAGGGACACGAAAATAACGGTCTTCAGGACTTCCTTTGCCGGCGCGATATTTCGCAGCCGCAAGCCGAATATGACTCCCCATACAAATCCCAGCGCCACAGTTAAAACTTGTGTGCACATCCCTGCGGCAAAAGCGACACATTCGACAAAATATACACCGACAAACATCGCAAAGTAGCGAAAAGATTTCTCCGTTTGGCCGGTTACTTTTCTGAGGCCGTGGGCAATAGGGATAGCGCAACCAAAGCCGGCAGCTAAGTTCGTTATAATTAAAGCAGGTACAATATATTCATCTGCATTCAATTTTTGTTTGTCCTTCATACTCATTGCAGTATGCGCACTCGCTGCATATTAAACCGCAACAAGCCGTCATATCGCTCACGGTTTCTCCTTTCCGGCGACCGTATATAGCCACCACCTTGTCTTGTCCTGCCGCTTTGACCGTGGCTGCCGCTCGAAGTATATCGTCATCTCCAGGCCGTTTCCAGTTCTTATCTTCCACCAGTGTTTACGCAGATATCTCTCTGCGCCGCCGCTCCTGCAGGGGCCTGATTCCTTCCATGCCTGAATGATAGCGGCAACTTCGTAGCGTTTGCCTCTCCAGACAAAACCGCTCGGCAGGCCCGGCTCGCCCCTGGTCATCGCCGCCGCATCGGAGCTGCCTGCGACCGGAATGATCGGCTCACCGGCAAAGCGTTCGGTCATGTTATTGCCTGGGGAAGCCATATCTTGCCTTGAAGAATTCGAGGGCGTCGATTGTGCCGGGGAAGAGTCTTGTTGCCGTCTGAGTGACGAACACGGATGGACTCTGCCGGGCCGGCCAGATCACATATACCTCCTTCGCCGCCTCGTGTGCGTGCTGCAGCTCCCTCTCGACGCCGCTCGATATAGCGGCCCGTCCGTCGGCCATCGTTGGGATGAAGCTGATTATCATGTCGGACTGGTCGATCAGCATGAAATCACGCGCATATATCTGGCTGTTGATATCGCGTTCGATTTGGCGAATCTCATCGACATCTATTCGGACTTTCCGCCCGAACACCGTTGCCTCGACGAATTCCAGCCCTTCCTCCTCGGCCCGCCGGGCACATCCCGGCAGGAATGCCTCCTCCAAATCGCCCGGATCGAAGCAGGCAAAAAGCCCCTTCATCGCCCGACGAAACTCGTCGATCTCTCTCTTGACCTCCGCCATCTCAGCAACAGCCGTCATCGGAAAACTCAGATACGCCCGTGTCGTCTGCGGAGAAAAAACAAGCTTGTAGAATGTCTCGACCGTCGGCCCTTCGCAGCCGCGGGCCAGGCAATAGAACGGTATCTTGTCGTCGATGCCTTTGCAGAGCATCTCCGTGCCGATCATCTCCTCCTCCCGCCAGACGATTAGGTCTTTTAGGGTATGCTGGACCGTGTGTTCGTTCAGCAGGCGGGTGTGCAGCGCGATCGCGCCGTCGATCAGGCAGATATACATATCGGGGGCCAATTGCCGCATCTGGTCGAAATCCACGGCCGGAAACAGCCCGTGCCGCCAGCGAAAGGTCGCGTGAGTATTGACTATGAGATTCTCGGCATCCCCCGACCTGGCGATGATGTCCTTGAAAACGCTGCGACGAAGCGAGCTGAGCCTCTTCATCGATATATCCAGAATCTTGCCGGGCGGAATATCAGGGGCCTCGGCGTACATCATATCGCCGACGTTGCATAGAAGAAATTCCTTGCCTTCCGCGCCGGCATACTCGCATACATCCTCAAGGTAGCTCTTCTTGTCAATGCCCACCATTCCCGTAACAACGATCTTCATTACTCAAGACCCAAGACCAAAGACTCAAGACACCAGACTCAGTGAGGCCCTTCTGGCTAAAGCCCCGAACAGGCTCGTTTTCGGGGTAGGACTCGCGCTTGGCAGAACCCGTACACGAGGTTAGTTTTTGCCCACGGTCGCCTCTTTTTCTACCGCCGCTACAAGACCGTGTAAGGTCTTCGCCGCTCTCGCTCTTGCAGACTCCAATTCCTCATACTGGTCGGGTGCCAGATAGCCGAGGCGCCTCGCAAGATACAGAAGATATTCTGTCTCCGCCATTGAACCTCTGGCGACGTATAGTGAATGGAGATACTCCTTCTTGTGCTCCCTGCTCGCGCCTTCAGCTATATTGGCAGGAACGGATACTGCGGCTCTTCTTAATTGAGATGTAATCCCGTATATCTCACTTTTCGGAAAGGACTTGCTCGCGGAATACGCCAAAACAGCTAAGTCGTCAGCATATTGCCAGGCTTTTATGTTCTTAAAATCTCTGCCCATGCGATTCCTCCTTAGATCTCTGCTTTTGTATGTCTTGCGTCTTGGGTCTTACGTCTTGAGTCTTGCGTCTTGAGTCTTTAAAGATTCTCCAGTCTCAGTTGCTTGTCGTAATCCTTGAGCGCAGCGATTAAATCGCCCATGTCGCCGGCCATTATTCTTTCCAGGTTGTGGAGAGAAAGATTGATTCTGTGGTCGGTAACGCGGTTCTGTGGGTAATTATAGGTCCTTATCTTTTGGGACCTGTCGCCCGAGCCAATCATTATCTTGCGCTGCGAATCACGCTGGGCCCTCTTTTCGCCCTCAAAATGCTCATAAATCCTGCTCCGCAGGACGCGCCAGGCCTTGGCGCGGTTCTTATGCTGGCTCTTTTCGTCCCGCATACTGACCGTGATCCCCGTCGGGATATGTTCGAGCCTGATTGCACTGCTGACCTTGTTGACGTTTTGCCCGCCGGGGCCGCCTGCCCTGCTGACGTGCTCAATAACGTCGTTTGGCGATATCTCAATTTCCAGCTCTTCCGGCTCGGCAAGCACCGCGACCGTCGCCGCCGAGGTGTGAATTCTCCCCTGCGATTCTGTCTCCGGCACACGCTGGACGCGATGGCCACCGCCTTCGTACCCTAATTCAGACCACACCCCCGGCCCCTTGACGCTGAATATAACCTCGCGAAACCCACCCTTCTCCGTCGCGCTGAAGTCGAGCTGCTCAACCTTCCACCTGCGGCTGTCGGCGTACTTTATGTACATATTGTACAAATCGCGGGCGAACAAAGCCGCCTCATCCCCCCCGGTCCCTGCACGCACCTCCATTATGACCGCACCTATATTTATTTCGTCCGCCATCAACAGCGTATCTTGCAACTCCTCAAGCAGGGCGTTATTCTTGCTCTCGAGCTGCTGGAGCTCCTCCCGCGCCAGCGCCCTGAAGTCTTCGTCGAGCGTCTCGTCATTGGCCATTCGCTCTGTATCTTCGATGCCGGATAGCGCCGCCTTGTACTGACGGTACTTCGAAACGAGGGATTTCAGCTTTCCCTTCTCCTTGGAAAGTGCGACTACCCTGGCGGAATCACCGACAATGGCAGGGTCGGAAATCTGCCGCTCGAGCTGCTCAAAGCGAGCTTCAAGCTCGTCCAGCTTTGCCAGCAGACTTCTCGTTGCTTCTGTCATTGCAGTAATCCGCTCTGAGTAAAAAAAATAGCGACATAGCCCCCATCGTAGCGGCGACCAGGCAAACCCGGCCCTTGAACGACGATTGCTAAACGCTATTGTAAGCCGAGAAGAAAGCTATTGCTTCTGCTCTTTTGGTCCCTTTTTTAGGTAGCTTTTGCCGTACTTCTTCTCGAATCGCTCGATTCTACCGGCGGTATCCACGAATTTCTGCTTGCCCGTATAGAACGGATGGCACATCGAGCAGATTTCCGCGTGGATCTCTTGCACCGTGCTGCGAGTCTCGAACGTGTTGCCGCACCCGCAATGAACCACTACCTTATCGTATTTTGGATGTATCTCTTCTTTCATAATTACACCTGCACCTCCCATACTTATTTCAGGAGAATCCATTATTCTAGCGACTCAAAGAGCATTTGCAACAAAAAACTTCATCCCGAACGACTTTTTTTACTGAGAAACTTTGAATGTCGGCTTCATTTATAGCGATATATTAGAGGCCTTAGAGGCCAAAATTTGCAGACACATAGATTTATCGGTCGTTCTGGAGATGCAGGATGCACATTAGATACGTCGTTAGCACTATGGTTTTCTGGGGGCGAGAGCACCATCTCTCGTTCGAGCAAGAGTGCCAGTTCCTGAAATCGCTCGGTTTTGGTGTCGAACTCTGGCCCAGCATCAAAGGCCACAATGAATGTCGCTACGCGCGGCGAAACTGGTCCAGGCTGACCGCTGGAACGCAGGGTATGCTCGTTTCAATGCGGTCTCGCACCGATAAGCCGACTATCGCGCAGTGGAATGAGCAAATCGAGTGCGCCAAGCTTCTAAGCGCGCATATCGTAACGGACCCGGCAGACCTCGGCATCCCGCATGGCGCCGAGCCCAACGGAAACGGCTTTGCCGCCGAAGTCGTCAAACTCGCCGAATTTAACGATGTCAAGCTCTGCCTCGAAACCGGCAGACTCCCAACGATAAAAGAAATCGCAAGGAGATTTGATTCTCTTTGCTACTGTCTCGACACGGGCTATGCCAATATCGACAAGGATTATACTTTCAGGCAATACGTCGATGACCTGGCGCCGAGAGTCGCACATCTGCATCTGACCGATAACTACGGCTTCGACGACGACCACGGGCCCCCGGGGCTGCACGGCGGAATATCCAGGGAAAACTGGGACTATCTCCTCGAATCCCTCGGCAAGTACGGCAACGACGTCATCGGTTCGCTTGAAATGTGCCCTTGTGCGCCGGGCGTAATGATACATCAGGCAAGTGAGTACATCTTTGATATATTGAACTGGCCGAATCGACCACACGAACTGACCGGCCAGCCGAGCATAACATACAATCCGATTTAGCCGAGTCGCCGATGAGAGAGTTTTTAACCTTGCCAGCGACGGCATCTCTTCCGGGATCGGCGCTTTAATCTCTTTGGCGTATCACTCCATATTCGACAAGAAGATCATAGAGTTCTTCAGAATAACCACATGTAAATTCAACCTTTTTGGATTTATCGTCCCAGCAAAAGTTCAAAATCAGCCCTTGATTTTTTTCATCAATTACAGCCATCTTTGTACCCAGGCAGCCCTCAGGCAGAGTATCGCGTTGGCTGTGGGAAATGGCTACCCGGACCCTCTCGATTTTCTCGGGATCGGTAATTCTTGCAAATTCGGTGCAATCTTTGACCTGTTGATCGTCATTATAATCAAAATCATATAGAAAAATGAGCATCTTTATATCGTGAAGGCGGCCAACGTCCTCGAAAGTCGGAGCCCACCGAACCTTTGAGAGGTCAAAACTGTTAGAACGACATGACACGAAGCTCAAAAGGCATAAACTCACAAGCAGAACCATTTGTTTCATTTTGCAACCTCTTCTTTATGGAACACCCGCCTTGACATACCCCGGCATCAATAATCCGGTTTGGTACCAGGCGGTTGAGTTCCAGCTTCGCCTCGTTGTTGAACGGGCCAATACACGATATCCGCACATCGTGTTGCGGATAATGGCATTCGAGGCCCCAAGAACCGCGCTGTCTGTTCGATTATTGCTGTTCCGCCGTTGTCTGAAAAATCCGCGCCAATGCTGTAGAGTCTGAAACCACCGGCTGTACGCTTGTAAACTAAGGGACCGCCACTGTAGGGATCGTTCGGAACAGCTTGCAGATAACCGGAAGAAACAAGGCCATTAAGCGTTTCGGGGAATTCGCCAGTGTCAATTTTATATCGTAAAGTCCCGATGATAGCAATCAAAGCTTCTGTCTGAGCTCTCGTTTTGTGATAACTATGAAAAATGCTATTAGCGTCTATGCCTATGTCAAATACTTCCAACGATATATATCGCTTATTGATGTTTTCTATTTCCGTGAAGTAATCGCGACCTTCATCTCTAATTTGCCACGGCGTTTTTGTTATAACTTGAAAGACTTCTGCAAAATGAGTGATTTTTGACAGAGGTCAAAGCTGATAAACGATGGATTTGAGTCGGGGGCCGATGATTTTTGGAACATGGTGTGAGTTTTGAGGTTTTTTAAGGCCGAAAGGCCTTTATAGAGGCAGGGT
>DATEBC010000196.1:0-4150 GCA_035288065.1 Sedimentisphaerales bacterium
AGGCCGGGGCGAAAGCAGGCCTTCCGCAGAACTCCGGCGTGAGCCGCACTCTTGGCCAGCATCATATCCGCCATTGTAAACGGGCACCCGAACCGTCGAGCCAGCGAGCGCATCGCGTAGTCGCTATACCCGCTCAGCGACGCCTGGTAGAAGGGAACGTCCAGCGTCAGGCTGCCAAGTGTGAGACCCACAGAGTTAACCGTATCCCCCTTGCCGAAGAAGCTGTTGTAATTAACTAAAAACTAAGAACTAAGAACTAAAAACTGTAAAGACCTGGGCTATTGAAAACCCCTTGATTCTCGACAGCAGATTATACATCAAGAACCTGATAGACGCCACGTTACTATTACAAAACCCAACAACCCTCGACCGCGTTAGCCCCCAGGCCCGCCTGGGGGGCATTAACAATGGAACCAAAAGAATACCAACCACCCACCCCCCCCGAAAAAATGCCCTCACGGAGTTTTCCCCGGCGTGCCGGGACGGCAATCTGACGCAAGTCATTCCGAGTCCGCCACAGGCGGAAGGAATCTATTCGATCAACCGCCGTCCCCCACTCTACGCCAGTTTGTACGCGATTTGCTCTTCGAGAATGTCTTTAACGGTAAAGGGTATTATGCTCTTGCCGGTTTTCTTGAAGAACGATTGTATTTCGCTGATTGCGTCGGATGAAAAATCGAAGGAGACAAAGAACCCTTTTGTTCGGTCTTCACGCATCATAACGGCCTCGAAAGCATCAATATCGGGTCGGCCAACCTTGTCCTTCTGCTTGACCTGGATGGGATACCATACATCCATAAAGTCCAGCTCGCCCTTCTTCTTTTTTGGCGTAGCCGAGACCGGATAGATACGGCCGTCGATACCCATATCTCCGACCTGTGCCCTATTCGGAATGCCGCCCAGCGCGATGACCGCCCAGTTCTCGAATTCAAAGGGCGGAATCTTGCGAAGCTGCTCCTCGCTCCACGGCAAATTGCGCACGACGAAGCCCCGGCCAATCCGCCAGAGCTTTTCATCCTCTTTCATACCGCAGACATCCCGCAGACGCTTGACCATCACCCGGCAGGCCGTCGGCGATACATCAATACCAATCCACTGACAACCAAGATTTTCCGCGGCGAATTCACTCCGGATCACCGTTTCGGGGAACGGGCTTGCCGTCACGGATGATAACATCCCTTCGTTGGTGAATCGCGTGACCTTTGAGTTTCTGTGCGGCATTTCGCACTCCGAAGGTATGAGTTCTACCGCCGCCGGTCTCACCGGCGCTACTTTTCTCGTATTTCCAATCCGCTTTCTGCAGGAAAATCACGTCAACGCGCCAGATGATCGCTGGCTTGCCCTGTTCGAGCGACTCCGTTGGATCGACGAGATACCGCCAGATGATGTACCAGCCAGGATGGTCATAATGCGACTGTATGGCCCAAGGTCGCTTACTCCCTTTGCTCTCAAGGCAATTGTGCGGATCCGCCGGGCCAAAACCACGCCGGCACAGGTCGGGGAAGCGTTGCTGAGCGGTATCCGCGTGGCGGTGCTTTTCGTAATTGCTCACCGAGTCCAAAGCCTTCGTGCCGAAAATACCGACGATCGCACTAAAAACATTCATTTGTTCATAGTAAATTTCAAGAAGATCCGCCAGTTCCCGCTCGATATAGGTTACTGCTTTGAGAATCGCGCCGAGCGTAAGACCGGGTGGGAGGGCAACATCCGAGTTGCAGTCATCTTTTCGCACCATTTCCGTTGACCTCATGGGGAATGTATTGAGCCAGGGCAGGGATAGCCTTGGTTGCGAGGTTAAAGTACAGCGTGTTCACTTCCAAGCCGATGCTGCGCAGGCCACAGGCGGCGGCGGCGGCGATAGTGGAGCCGGAACCCATGAACGGGTCAAGGATTACGCCTTCAGAGAGAGGCAAGGCAGCCCGGACCAGTTGGCGCAGGAAATGTTGGGGTTTGACAGATGGGTGCGGCGCGATCTCTCGCTCGATGCCGCGCGCAGGGGACGAGTAGATGAGATCCTTGAACGGTTTATCTGCGGAAATCCGCCTTAGGCCGCCTGTCTTCCACTTTCTTAAGTTGTCCTGGACCCGTCCCTCGCATGGTTTGCGAAAGAGGCCCCAAGGTTCCCAGCAGGATTTTGGCATAACAGAAATCTCCGGGAATTCGTTGTGGGCGTTCTTGGGTCTGTCGCCACCGCGCAGAGTATGGACCACACGAATGATCTCACCCCGTTTTTCAAATCCGACCGAGATGAATGGTTCGTACACAAGGTAGGACATCAGGGGATTCGTCGCGATAAAAACATGCGCGCCCGGCACCAGCGCTCGAAGCAAACCCTCCGCAAGGTGCTTGAAGAAAGTCCGCAGTTGCAGGCGGTCAGCTTCGGTGAGGACCGTGAAACGAGGCAGGGGTCTGCGCCGGCAGCCGTCGAAGGACGGAGGGATGCGCCAGACGCCGCCTTGCCCATTACGCATTTTCTCCAACTGGACGGGCGTATATTCGATAAGACCATAAGGCGGATCCGTAACTACCGCGTGGATCGAAGAGGGTTGAGCCTTGTCAAGCCAATGGAACGCGTCGGTATGGACGATCTCGTAGGACCCGAGCGTTTTGCTCACGGCTGGGGTAGAGAATAACAGGCCTCGTTCGGCACCGACCGTTCGTTGTGATTGCTGCATGGTTCGCATATTCCGAATCTCTTTACTTGCGGCATTTTGTAGCATTACGGCCTCCACGTCAAGACAAAACATGGCCTTGGGAACAGTCCGATAGCGTGCCAGTCGCAGTGGTAATAGAACGAGCCGGTTTTCTTCAGGACCCGGTGCAGTTCGACACAGCGCGGGCGCATAAATTCGACATATGCCTGTGTTGAGGCGTGGCGGTCTTCGAATGCGCGTTTTTCCTTTGTCTCGCCCCAAAAGACCTCGTAGTTGCGGTTGGAGTTAACAGGCCAGTCGATATAAATAAGGTCGATGCACTCATCAGAAAATTTGCGAAGCTGGTCAAGATTATCCCCGCAGTATATCACCCGCGTATCGACAAGAGCCGATGGCTTGCCGACCTGCGCAGCCTTCTTTGACTCAAATTTAGATTTCTTTCCCATATTCGATTAGTGTAAGCATAACAGTGTTCAAGATTTCGCATCAGTTTCGAAATCAGGCAACCTATAATCACCTGTTGTTAATACCTTATCCGCGGACTTATACTTGTGATCCAGAAACATGAACAATTGTGTTATGCCTAAACCCTGAGAAATAAAGTCATTATAGTATAAATAGGACACTAATACACATAGACCTCCGGTAGCAAGCAATACGTTCTTCAGATTACCATCGCGAAAATGAGTATCTCGTTCGTGCTTGACCTTATTATAACCGTACCACCAGTCTGGGGTTTTGTCTTGCAGCCACTCGTGCCATGGCTGAAAAGAAATAGCATATTTAGGAAGCGAGACTTCCACATCGGGAAGGTTAGGGAATTTTGCGGTCAAGATCTCTCGATACGAGTTGATGTTGTCTGGAGACTTTGGTGATTCCGTAGCCCCGCAAAGTAGTTTTGCCACGACATCTACTTCCGAACCAACAGAGAGCAAAAGCTTTGTCAGTTCGATGCTATAAGTCTCATAGTTATCTTGGCATATCTGAACATATCGGGAGAGAACCTCCAGGTCACTCAGAATACTTTTGTAATATTGCCAATGTGGGTATCTCATATGCAGGGGCTATTATCCTCATGGTTGTTGACAAAAGCAAGCCAAATCGCCCTGTCCACGTTTTGGACTCCGATCTATATTTTTGACTTTTACCTTTTGACTTTTGAATTGCCTTCCCTGCCCGGCTTTCAAGCCCTAAAACTTGCCCTGGCTGCCCCAGAATGTTTACCCGCCGCTTGCCCCTCGGTTCACACCACCCCGCTCCCGCGTCGAATATCGAAGATCCCATTTGTCGGGAATCAATAATCAATGAAAGCCCCCCTCCGCTCAAGCAATCAATAGTCGGTTCTCATCCAAAAAAGTTGGTGAATAATAAAGGCTGTTTTGACTTAACTCTTTTGGATTTAACGCTTTAAGGCAACAGCATGTATAGGTATAATGTCATTGCTATCGGGGAGGATGGGGCAACGCTGGGAAGCGAACCGAGCGCCTCGATAGCGG
>DATEBC010000197.1:0-12113 GCA_035288065.1 Sedimentisphaerales bacterium
GTTTAGCGGTCGCCGGCACGGCGACCCTCTCATCCGCGCCGCCCCCTCGTCCCACCGCCCCCCTCGTCATTCCGACCGGAGTCCCGACATCGTCGGGACGCAGCCGAGGAATCTATTCAAATCCTTCATTGCCGGCAGACCATATCCCGGCCGGCACGTCAATACCGTTTTGAACATTCGGTAATTTGATATTCGAATTTGTCTCGGATTTCGGATTTTGTGCTTCGGATTTACTTCTCCCTCATCCACTCCGCTGCTCCCGCCCCGTCAGTCCGACCTGTCCAACTGCTCCGATCTGTCCGACTTGTCCGATCCCTCTCCATATCACATCAAACTCCTCCATCCCCTAACGCCCCCTCCCCCAATCTGAAACTTCACCCCGCACCCTCCACTTCATTATTCAGTATTCCTTGTTCGTTATTTGATGTTCCCTACCTCTCCCGCCCCGTCAGTCCGACCTGTCCAACTTGTCCGATCCCTCTCCATATCACATCAAACTCCTCCATCCCCTAACGCCCCCTCCCCCAATCTGAAACTTCACCCCGCGCAGCCCGGTATCTGAAATCTGCAATCTGAAATTGTGATGTTCTCCCCCCCAACGACCCGCCGCCCATTTAGCCTGCGGTTTCACCGCAGGTTTCACCCCACGATTCACGGCCGCCCCTAAACATTCGTATTTCCCCGCATTTTTATTACTTGGCTTCCCGCCCCCTTAATATACAATAGACTCTATATGAAAAAGACTCACTCTCTTGATGATCTAATCTCGAAAAAAGCCGTCGAATTTGCTGACCAGATGAAAACTGCTGCTGCAATGGCTGACAAAGAAGAGGAAATTCGCATTGCGGCGGAACGGCAATTGGCTTTTATCGAACGAGAGACGCATGTCAAACTCGAAGGCAAACATGAGTTTACAGTTGCCAGTGGGCGAGTGGACTCAGTCTATGACCGGGTCATCATCGAGTATAAGAATCCCAAAAGCCCCGCTGACCGCATTGGACCGAATACTGATTCGCCAGGCAGTAAGAAAGTCGTCAAGCAGATTAAAGACCGTTTCTATGATATGCGAGCCCAACACGGTCAACCGCTTAATACGCTTTTTGGCGTGGGTCTCGATGGGAACCGCTTCATCTTTGTTCGCTTTCGTGATGACAAATGGCAGGTTCAGGAACCCGTCGAGGTCAATCGTTACTCGGCGGAGCGATTCTTGTGGGCTTTGTTTAACCTTGGGACAAAGGGCAAACCCTTATCAGCAGAATACCTGTCCCGCGATTTTGGCTCTGAGGCTAAACTTGCACAAGAGGGCATCCACGCCCTTTATGATGCTATTGTGTCAACGGACAATCCAAAGGCAACCACTTTCTTTAGCCAATGGAAAATCCTTTTCGGTGAGGTCTGTGGCTATGATGTCGATAACCCATCCGACAAAATCAAGAAGCTGGCGGAGTTCTACCACGTTTCGGTAAGGGGTTTTAAACCTGCAGAGCTACTTTTCGCAGTTCACACCTATTACGCCCTTTTTATGAAGCTGCTGGCGTCGGAAATTGTGGCATTCTTTCATAAACTGCCCACGCCCCTTCAGAAAATGATGCAGGCTGGTACCACCAATAAGCTCAAGCAAGAGATGGAAGACCTTGAGGCCGGCAGTATCTTTCGCCATTTGAACATCACAAACTTTCTGGAAGGTGACCTATTCGCCTGGTACACGGCTGTATGGTCGGAGCCAATCGAAAAACTTGTCCGTGATATGGTCGCGCGGCTTGACAATTACAACCCCGGCACACTTTCGGAAGAACCCACCAGCAGCCGCGACCTCTTAAAAAAGCTCTATCAGCAACTCTTCCCCAAGAGCGTACGCCACGATTTGGGCGAATACTATACACCTGACTGGCTTGCTGAGCATGTGCTGAACGAACTCGGCTATGAGGGCGACCCCGATAAGCGTATTCTTGACCCTGCCTGCGGCTCCGGCACTTTCTTAGTTATGACTATTAACCGCATACGCAAATGGTACGATGCCAATCGCGAAAAATGCCGTTTTGGCGAAGATGACTTGTGCCGAAAGATTCTTTCCAATGTAATCGGCTTTGATCTTAACCCACTCGCCGTCATGGCTGCTCGCACCAATTACCTTATTGCCATCCGCGACCTGATAGGGCATGTGGACAAGGTGGAAATCCCCATCTACCTGTGCGACTCAATCCTGACGCCCTCGACTTATGGCGGTCTTTTCGCGGGCACCCTGGGCAAGGCAAAAGAACTGAAAACTGCGGCCGCGAGGTTCCTTGTTCCGACTGAGATAGCCACAACGTGGGATGATGTCGCAAAATACGCTGAACAGCTGGAGTTCTGCGTAAGGAACGGCTATTCACCCAACGAGTTTATCGAACGCTGCCAGCATGAGGGCCTCCCAGTCTCGTCCGAGAACCTCCACACAGACCTGTACAAGGAACTGGTCCGCCTCGACAAGGCCAACAAGAATGGAGTCTGGGCGCGAATAATTAAGAACGCATTTGCGCCGCTGTTCATTGGGAGAGTTGACTATGTTGTGGGTAATCCGCCGTGGGTCAGGTGGGGATACTTACCAAGACCTTATCGTCAAGAAACGGTATCCCTGTGGGAGAAATACGGTCTCTTTTCCCTCAAAGGATTTGAATCTAGGTTAGGGTCTGGTGAAAAAGACCTATCACAACTTTTCGTATATGCTTGCATTGACAACTACTTGGCGAGTGGCGGAAAAATCGGCTTTTTGATCACGAACACTGTATTTAAGGCCAAAGGGCAAGCGGAGGGCTTCCGAAGGTTCAGAATAGGCGAGTCTGGATCGTATTTTCGAGTCGAGAAGGTGCACGATCTTTCTCATCTTAAACCGTTTGAAGGTGCTTCAAACCTCACGGCAGCATTCGTTGCCGAGAAAGGAATACCAACGAAATATCCAGTGCCATATATTGTATGGACGCCTCGTTCTGAGGAGAGAATATCATCCGATGACGATTTGGCATCTGTTAATTCAAAGATCATCCTACTGCAACAATCTGCTAGACCTTTGACTGATGCGAGTAACAGCCAATGGCGTACTTCCTCTGGAAGAACTGCAAAGATTATTGAGAAGATTCTTGGAAAATGCGACTACAAGGCAACTGTTGGTGCACGCATAGAGCCCTACGGTGTTTATCTCTTGCGCATCTTGAAAGAAACTGGTAAGCGGAAGGTTCTTGTTGAGAACTTACCGGAGACGGGAAAACGAGTAATTCAGAAGGTGCAGAGCGAGATCGAGACCGATCTACTTTTCCCAATTGCCAGAGGGAAGGACATCGAGCGTTGGTTCTTCCGATCTGAGGCTGTAGTTTTGATGGTCCAAAATCCCCAAACCCGCCGTGGTTACGATGAGGCGTGGCTAAAAGTCAAATACCCTCTGGCTTTCGCCTACCTAAATCAGTTCCGTGCCGTTTTGGAGTCAAGAGCCGCCTATATAAAGTACCACGCGGAAGGCAGGCATGCTTTTTACTCAATGTTCAACATTGGACCCGATACTTTCTCTCCTTTTAAAGTCTGCTGGCGCCGAATGGGAGTGCATTTTCGGGCGTGCCTCCTGACAACGACGAAGTACGATCATTTAGGTAATAAGAACGTAGTTCCTTCCGATACGGTTACCTTATGCGCTCTCGACAACGAAGACGAGGCATACTATTTAGTCGGTCTGCTGAACTCAAAATCCGCTCGTGCGGCCATATATTCCTATTCTCCTCCTGGCCGCGGATTGGGGACACCTGCTATTCTAAAGTCTCTTGCAATCGATCGTTACAATCCACGTGATAAAATTCATTCTCTTGTCTCCACTGTGTCACGAAAACTGACACTGCTACACACTCGCGACATTCCAGATTTTAAATCGGCTGGTGAGTTAGAGCTTGAACTATCCCAGACTACTGCAAAATACTGGGACCTTAGTGCTGCAGACGTTGCCAAACTCGAATCTCTTGCTGACGATCGCGAGTTGTGTTCATCGCAGGTCCACACTCCTACCAATACGGAGGACATACATTCTAAGATGTTCGACATTGCAGGTTCCCAGGATTGATTCATGGCTCATGCCGTAATGCTTGATACGAATGTTTACAACGACCCTACCTACAAAGATAAGGCCCTTTCGATTCGGCGACTACGTGTTTCAAGCGTAGTTGTGCAGGAATTGCTGGTAGTAGCCAAGCAGGAAGAACGGAAAGCTCTCATAGGAGAATTCAACGAAAAAGTGAGTGTTGGTATTGGATTTGTCCCGAATGGACAAGATTGGATTGAAGTAGGTGTTTGTTTGGCCAAACTCCATCAAGAAAGAATTTATGACTTCGGAAAATTATCAAAGGGCGAAGTCAATCTGCTGGTCCGAGATGCACTGCTTGCTCGAACTGCGATGCAGGCCAACGCAGTCCTTATTACTGCTGACACTAACGACTTCTCAAAGATCAAAATGATATTCAAGCGACTGAAGTTCAATTCTCCATCATCGTTCTTCGGGACTAGAACGAAGTAAGCATGGGTTTGCTTGCTCACTATATTGACAATTTTGAAACAAAGGCTTTAGATGCAATTCGTGACTTACCCACTAATGCGCAACATGTCGATATTGCAGTAGCATTTCTGTCATTTCCTGGCTCGATGGAATTGAAGCCGAGCAGAAAATCGTTCACGAAAACAAAACACTCATCGAAATGTTTCAAAACAAAATCTCCGCCGCCATTTCCGCCCTCTGGGCCTAAAATCCCCCTCCGCCCTCTCCGCGATCTTCCTGTCCCTTTGGGACGCGGTTAATCTGAAATATTAAATCAGAAATCTGAAATCCACTCCCCCCCCTCCCCCGCCAGCCTCATCTCGGAGCGAAGCGCAGACCCATTAGGGCGACCATTCTCTCTCTGCCTGTCGCGGCGTAGCCCGCCAACGGCGGGGCGAAGCCGGATCCTCTTTCACTCTGTGCCTTTGCTCCTCTGCCCCTTCTTCTATAATAATTAACTTGACATCCAACAGTCTTTGATGTATAATATACATCTAACAGAATATCGAATATCCGCCTTTGGCGGAAAGTATATCGCAAATCCGCCCGAGGCGGAATACCTATCTAACTAATAGCGGATCGTCAATATGAAAACCATAGAAACAAATCAAACCACCCATCCCAACAACGTCGCGATTCCGCAATTTTGCATTTGCTTGCATCCCGGTCCCTCGGGGTTGCACTTGCTTGCATCCCCATCCCTTGGGAATTCGTCTTCCGTATTCTGTCTCCCGTCTCCTGTCTCCTGTATTCTGTCTCCTGTCTCCTGTATTCTGTCTTCTACTCATACCCCCTATCCTGCCCTCCTTGCCTCTTGTGCTCTTGTCCCTTGTGCTCTTCCACCCTCTGTGGCTACAAGTCAATTCTGCAAAACAAACCCAATTTCCCCAACCCCAAGATCAGCACAACTTCTTGTGTCCCAAAGCGTTACACCAATATTCCGCCCCGCCCCACTCGAAAAAACAAACCCAAACAAAGCCAATCCCCCCAACGCAATACGCCACCAAGGCCCCGCCGGAAGGCGTCCCTTCCGGGACTTGCGGGGCGATACGTAACACGCAATACGAAGAACAAACCCAATTTATCGCGGCGAACCCGGAGCGAAGTCGCAGATCCGCCCGTGGCGGGCCGGACCTGTCCCGGCGTAGCTTCCAGCGAAGCCGGATTCCTCCGCCTCACCCTTATTTATCGCCCGGAAACGCTACTTTAATCCTCCGGCCTTCCGAGGCGGAGTTCTCGGCTGGGACCTATGCGTCTCCCGGATGTGCCATAAGAATCACCAGCAGCTTACAAAAACTATGATCCCAATCGCGCAGACGTCCGACCGATGGACAAGTGGTATGGAAAATCAGCGTCTCTTGCCGCGATTGAGAATTCTCTATTGCCTACAAGCAGTTTGAATGGTAGCCTATCGATGTTTTGAATTAAGGGCGTATTCAGTGGAACTATCTTTCTTGATGAAGCTGCGAATAGCTGCCGCAGCGGCGGTGGGCGTGGTCGTGATCGGCATTTGGGCCTGGCCCTTGGCGGCGCCTTCGGATCCGTTCGGGGCGGTTAAACTGGGTAATTTGGGGTCCAGCGGAGTGGTGATCCTGGCGGCGTTGGCATTTGTCGTCGGTCTGTTCTGCTATTTCCTATGCTGGCCGCACGGACGGGAGATTGCTATTCTGGCGGTCCCGTCCGGGCTGGCGGTCTGGGCTGCCCGCACGGGCAATATGGCGTCCCAGATTCAGATGAGCCCGGCGATAGGCCAGCGTCAGGTGTTGCTGAGCGAGCTCAAATGGGAGCCGCTTTTTTGGCTCGCCGTCGTAGGCATCGGATTTGCCGGGGTGCTCTGCGGGCAGAAAATACGCTGCGGCGCCACATACAGGCAGGAACCGGACAAGCCCAAGTCCAGCCTGGCGCCGTACTTAAATGTTGCCGTCGCCCTGGTTGCTTCGGTGCTGATCGCTGTGCTCACTTTGGGCAGACTGGCACAGGATATTACCATGACCAACGGCAGCCTTGGCTCAGTGATGGGCCAGCCGGCCACCGGGCAGATTGTGTTCGGGACTATCGTTGCCTTTGGATTGGCTGCGTTCATAGTCAAGCATTTCCTCAACGCCGGCTATATATGGCCGATAATCGCTGCCGGGCTGGCAACTCCTTTTGCCATAACTGCTTACGCCAAGTATAATACTATCGAGCATATGTGCGAATACTGGCCGGCTGCGTTCTTCTCCAACGCCGCTATCTCGGTCTTGCCCGTACAAATCGTCGCTTTTGGGACAATTGGGGCGGTTGCCGGGTACTGGATGGGGATCAAATACGATTTTTGGCGAAAACACGAGCTCTGATTGCGTGTTCCGGGCCATTTTCCGATAAGCCCATCTTTTTTCAAGCATCCCCCTCTCCATAACGTCTTGTATTCACAAGAGTTATAGTTTTCCAGTCTCATAATCAGGCGAACTTGGGCGAACCTGAGCAAAAATGCCTGTTTTTGGCCTCAGAATTAGCCGAAAATATTGTTTGTTAAAGTCCTGTCGGCAACGAGCCGTTTTAGCATAAGAAGTCGTCCGGTGCCGGCAGAAAGCTGCTTGCGACCAGAACCGATAACGAACATAGCGTCGAAACCATTCGTACAAAACAAGGTAAAGCCAGCCGACAAAAGGAGTTAACAATGTTGGTTCTAAGCAGACAAATAGATGAGTCGATTATGATCGGCGATGACGTCGAGATTACAATAGTCGATGTGCGGGGCGATAAAGTACGTCTGGGTATAACGGCGCCGAGAGAAATTCCGGTCCACCGCAGAGAGATTTACGACACGATTCAGCGTGAGAAGGCTGCCGCTGCGGAGAAAGCAGCGGGCGGAAAAACTGAGAAAACGTCCGAAGCCGAGCCTGATACGGTTACACAAGAACAGCCGGAGAAGGAACCCCAACCTCATAAATAGACAGCGAGAACCTCCCGGGATTTTCCGGGATAGCGGATTACCGCCCTGTTTGAGCCAAGGCTTCAATCAGGGCTTTTTTTATGCGCCCAACTTTGGTCTTCACAGGGGGATAGCCCGTGGCTTGCCGGCAACTAATGACACCGTAGGCAGCGAAATTCTCCCAGCTTCTTGTCCCGCCTGCAGGCGGCAGCGATTCATTGACGGCGTCGTTGAGATTCAAGCCTTGCCTTAAAATATCCCAATAATCCTCTTCAAATTGATTGTACTTGCCGAGTATGGCATACACAGGTATCAATAATCCGGCTCCGTGACAATTCCATCAGTTTCAACTTGCCCTCGCTGTTGGATGGGCCAATAGACGATATCCGCACATCGTGTTGGGGGTAATGGCATTCGAGGTCCCAAGAACCGCGCTGTCTGTTCGATTATTGCTGTTCCGCCGTTGTCTGAAAAATCCGCGCCAATGCTGTAGAGTTTGAAACCACCGGCTGTACGCTCGTAGACTAAGGGACCGCTACTGTAGGGATCGTTCGGAACAGCTTGCAGATAACCGGAAGAAACAAGGCCATTAAGCATTTCGGGGAATTCGCCAGTATCAATTTTATATCGTAAAGTCCCGAGGATAGCAATCAAAGCTTCTGTCTGAGCTCTCGTTTTGTGATAACTATGAAAAATGCTATTAGCGTCTATGCCTATGTCAAATACTTCCAACGATATATATCGCTTATTGATGTTTTCTATTTCCCTGAAGTAATCGCGACCTTCATCTCTAATTTGCCACGGCGTTTTTGTTATCACTTGATTGAAAAGAGAAAAGGTTTGTTCAATTTGCTTAGCTGCCTGCTTCTTGGTCGGGCCGGTAAAGCAACTCAGCTTAATTTTACGTTCATAAATTTTACCTTCACCGACAAGAGGTATTACGATGCCAAAGCCCATCCGCCACCATAATCGCCCGGCTCCCCTGCCGTTATCGACGAATGTCCGCTGTAACATATCATAGTCAAGAAGTCTCTCAGCCTGAGAACCTGGAACATAAGTATCTGTATCAAGTTCCTGCTGGAAGTCATCCTGAAAGAATTTTGAGGCTCTGTTATCGACCTGCACCCTGTCCAGGATGACAAGTGCAGCGCTGATGGCCGTCTCTTTTATACGAAGTCCGACATGCTGCTCCGTCGGAAACACATTTGGACGACATTTATGTTTGCCGGCACGGTAGCAATCAAGAATGTTTTCAAACGCAGCCGGCAACCGGCCTTGAAGGGCGGCAAGCTTCGCCTCCCAAATAAGTGCATTGGTTAATTCCCGAAGCGGCCCCAATTCAGGAAGCATCATGCTGCCCATAAAGTTGTCTTCTTTGGCTTCCCTCTCCAGCCAATAATAAGGTTTATCCACAGCTTCTCTGAAGTACTCAAAGGCTTGTCTATTTGAAGTTAGCCACTCTTGCAGCAGAGCTTGTTCAGCGCTATTAAAATCCTCAGGCCAGTCTATATGCGGGTATTTGAATTTGTCAGGCGGCTCAACAAATGTATCAAAATCTTTCTGATAGTAAGGTGCGGCATTTTCATCAGGATCGTAATTCTGCACCCCACTTGTTCTCTTATACTCAGCCACATAATCGACTGTAATTTTGGGCTTCGCGGTCAGAAGCAGCAGTATCTTCAGAATCAACAGAACTGCCAAGAGTCCTATAGTTGCCAATATCCACTTTTTACTTGGCCTCAGCGGCTTCATCCATAGTATCTCCGATTAAGGTTCTAATTCAATTTGGTTAATAAATCCATTTCCATAAAAAAGAATATTGTCGTCTTCTCCTCCATGATCAAATATTGTATTCTCGCCAAAAAAACTTTTTTGCGTTTGAGCACTTCCGTACACATCTATGTATTCAAAGGCTTCCTCAACGCTCTTGCCCAGCCCCAATCTCTCCCAAAACATTCTGACTCCTGCCGTAGTATCTCCCAAGAAAAACTCGCCGAGTCTTTCCAACCCGCAAATAACTGGTCACCGATGAGAGAGTTTTTCACCTTGCCAGCGACGGCATCTCTTCGAGGATCGGCGCTTTAATCTCTTTGGCGTATCACTCCATATTCGACAAGAAGATCATAGAGTTCTTCAGAATAACCACCTATAAATTCCACTTTCTTGGATTTATCGTCCCAGCCAAATTTCAAAATCAGGCCTTGATGTTTTTCATCAATTAGAGCCATCTTTGTCAGCCAAGCGCATCCACCCAAGGTATCAGGGCTGGCCATCTCCAACGCTTCCTGAATCCTTTTGATTTTCTCTGGATCGCTAATTCTCGCAAATTCGGTGCAATCTTTGATCTCTTCAGCATCATCATATAGAAAAACGAACATCTTTATATTATCTTTGCGTGCAACATCGTCGAAGGTTGGAGCCCACCGAACCTTTGAGAGGTCAAGACTGTTGGAACGACATGACACGAAGCTCAAAAGGCATAAACTTACAAGCAGAACCATTTGTTTCATTTTGCAACCTCCTTATTGATTGAAGAAGATATTCGTTTTTCCAACCCAACTGAAATTGACATAAACTTCACAATTTCCTGATTCATAGGTGGCGGCGTGGCTTATAGATTCGCTGAAGTCCTTACCCCGGCTTCCTGCCTGATACCAAATATCCCAGAGAAAGCTGTTGTATCTGAGTAAAGGATTACCTTTGAAGGCGAAGCCTCTCCAACCCATATACAATCTCGTTTCTAAGAAATCCGGAAATATACCGAACGCAGCAGCCATGTCACTTGTTTTCCAATACTCGTCTTCAGTGTAATCATTATCCTGTGGATCGGCGCTACAAATATCATAAACTACAGGATGCATAACTGACGGGCCAGCCTGATTCAGCCGTTCTATTCTTTTCCGGTCCTCTGATTCTCTTCCTGTCTTCTGATTCTCCTCCAGTCTTCGCCAAGTTTTTGATTAGATTGGTTAATTTGCAATATCCTTTCGAAATCATCAAGATAATGGCACTCGTCAAGCTCTGAGTAGGGGTAGTAAAAGAGAGGGCGCACCTCTTGCTTATTAAGTAGTATTCTCCCAAGATTATCGCTTTTCCCAAGCGGGCCTATGAAAGTGTGGTCTTGCATTGCAAAATAGACTTCTCTGACTGTTAGTTTTTCCGGAAGCCCGTTATAGAAAATCAGGCTGAGCTTATCTTCAGTCTTTATCCTTGGATTCAATTCTTTACTTTCAGGTATTGTCAGCAGCAAGATTATACTTCGCATATCATTTGCATCTGCCTGACTAAAACACTTGTACGGCTTCCAGGCATCAAGCGGTGGCGGCACTTTCTTATACCAGATTATACAAGCTGGAACTGAATGTCGGAGCTCCTCTTGCCCGGTCCATATGTAATCAATCTTTCTTGACTCTTGTTTGCAAGAGGGCAAAAATGCCAATAATAAACAACTAAATATAAACCTTCTCATTTTTGGCCTCCTCGAATTAAGGGTCTAATTCGATTTGATTGAGGTTAATAGATCCAAGGCCCCACACAAAGATATTATCATCTCCATCCTCATCTCCAAAGTCGGGCAGTCCATTGGGGCCCCACAGGGTTCTTCGCATGGGCTCGCCGCTTGCGTGGGTACTTGTATACTCAAGGGCTTCCCTAACACTATCCCCATAGCCCATTCTTTCCCAGAACATTCTGACGCCCGCGGCTTGCCGCCAACTACTGACGTCGTAAGCACCTGGATCTGTTGCAGGGTCTCTATGGGGCTTTTAGGCCCAGACTGAACTTGTACCCGGCTGCAATAGCATCGGTGAAAACAATACCCTCCGGCACACTTGCGGAAAAATAATCAAACGGGAAATCCCCGTATGGCCAATCCCAGGCAAGTATTCTTCCGTCGGATGTCAATGCAAGGATGTGGTCCGACCCCGCGGTGATAGTCACGAACTCGGTACCGTCGGACTGGCGGTAGTGATAGCGCGGAATACTTCCAAACCAGTCGCCGTTGCCCCAGCTTATGAGCATCCCATCGTCTCTGAGCAGCAGGTTGTAGTTGAAGCAGGCGGCTATCGCCACATGCACCTCGCCAGCGGCGCCGGCGTAGATTCTCGTCTGGCCCAGGCTGTCATTGCCCCAAGCCTTGACCGTGCCGTCAGACTGCAGAGCCAGGCTGTGATATGTTCCGGCTGCGACCGCCGTATAGACCGTGCCTGCATCAGGGGGCGGGGCGTCACATTCGCCGTAAGAATTGTAGCCGCCCCAGCCGACGATAGTCCCGTCGGACTTGAGGGCGAGGCTGTGATAGTCGCCTGCGGTTATTGCGACAAAGTCGTTGCCGGAGGGTTTATCCGTAATCTGCCCCAACCCATCGCTGCCCCAGACGACTATCGAACCGTCGGACTTCAAGGCCATACTGTGGTCGGTGCCCGCCGCGACGGCGGCAAAGTCATTACCGCCCGGCTTGCCGCTCACCTGGCCGTAATTGTCGCGCCCCCACGCCTCCATTGAACCGTCGGACCGCAGGGCCAGGCAGTGGCGCATGCCCGCGGCAATATCGACAAAATCCGCCCCATCGGGCGCATTGCTGACCTGGCCGTACTTGTCGCCCGTGGCTGGGTCGTCGGTCCAGGGTATAATTTCGTATCCACCGCGAAG
>DATEBC010000198.1:0-8855 GCA_035288065.1 Sedimentisphaerales bacterium
CCCGCCGGCAACATATCCGAACTCGCCCTCGCTGCCGTATGTTGCCTTTCTCCAGCCTGCGGGATTGTCCCCGTCGGCCTTCTCGAACGATGGATTCGGTATCGTCCCCGGCTTGGTCGCCACTTCCGCTGCCACCTCGTCGCGAGCCAGCCAGACCGCCATCTGGCCCGGCCCGCGATGCGCCCAGGCGTAATACGGAATCGCCGTAAACTCCTGCTCCTTCTTGGCAGGTTTGGCTTCGCCGGCGTCGCTAATCGCCATCGCCTTGCCGCGCACGACCGTCACTCCGCCCAATAAGTCACTGCGGTGTTGGGCCGTAAGCTCAGCGTTGTCCGCCAGAACGAGATTGTGAATCCCGGCAGGATTGTCCGGCCACTCGGCGCAATATACAATCGGCCCCCGCTCGATAGCCACCCTGCCCCTGTCAGCCTCGACGCTCTCATTCGCCAATACCCGCCGAACCGGCATCGGCAGGTTCAAATCAATCGTATCACCCTTCTTCCAAACACGCCCCATGATCGCAAAATCCCTAACCATATTCACCGGGACATCTCTGCCATTAACCTTCAAAGTCACCTGCTCGTCATTCTTGTTTGAATAGCGGTAAAGATCGCTCGGCACCGGCCGATTCTGCGCCCAGCCCGGAATGCGAACGCAAATCGTGAACGCACGGCGCCTCTCAGGCTCAACCGTCAGCTTCACCCGCCCGTCCCACGGATACCGTGTCTGCTGCACTATCCCCACGGCCTGACCTTCAATCTCGATACGGGCCGAGCTGTCAACAAAAAGGTTTACATAAAGGATAGCTCCCTCCTTGGCATACACGTAGCCCGGTATCGAAGCGACGAAGCGAGTCACGTTCCCCGGGCAGCACGCACAGCCGAACCACGGGCTGCGCTTATGCTGGCCGTGCGACGCCAGCGGATTTGGATAGAAGAAAGTGTCGCCCTGCAGCGACACTCCTGAAATCAGCCCGTTATAGAGCGTCCGTTCCAGAACGTCGAAGAACTTCCCGTCGTGGTGATAAAGAAACATGCGATGATTCCACATCACGTTGCCTATCTGCGCGCAGGTTTCGCAGTAGGCCGTCTCGTTCGGCAGCTCGTAGTCCTTGCCGAACGCCTCTCCCGCCCCCGTCGCCCCGATCCCACCTGTCAGATACAGTTTTTTGCCCACGACATTCTGCCATATATCATACACCGCTTTGAGGTATCGACTGTCACCCGTCAGTGCTCCGATGTCGGCCATTCCGCAGTACATATACGACGCCCGCACCGCGTGGCCCACCGCCTCGCTCTGATCCACAGGCCTTTCATGCGACTGGTTATACGGATTGCCGCCAGGCCCCCGCGCATCAAGATAGAACTTCGCCAGCTCAAGATACTTCTCATCCCCGGTCGCCCGGTAGAGCTTTGCCAGTCCCATCTCGATAACCTGATGTCCCGGCGTCTTCTCGAGCTTGCCCGGCCCGAACACCGTACAAAGAAAATCCGCGTTCTTGAGCGCAACATCGAGCAGCGTCCGCTTGCCCGTCGCCTGGTAGTGTGCAACGGCCGCCTCGTAGAGATGGCCCATGTTGTACAGCTCGTGACTGCCATGGAGCTTCTCCCACCGCTCATCGCCGAACCAGTTCTTGAGCCTCTCGCACTTATTGGTCCTGCACGTGTAAAGGTACCCATCGTCCTCCTGCGCCGCGGCAATCAGGGCGATCAAATCGTCAAGATACTTATCGAGCTTAGGGTCCGGCTGAACGCTCAGCGCGTATGACGCCCCCTCCAGAATCTTATACGGGTCCGTATCGTCGAATGGAAAGTCGCCTTTGTGCTCCCCCTCTTTCAAGCCGCCCGCTATGGCGAAGTTGTCCATCCTGCCGTTCTCTTCGCACTTGCCGAACGCATAAGGAATCGAAACCTTGCGATTAGTCTCGATCCGCGGCGCCCAGAATTCATCGGTGAGCTTAACCTGCGTAAACGCAACCGGCTCAATAAGATAATCCCGCATCTCTTTGAGGCGTCCCGGCTTCGCCGCCGTCTTGTCCTGTTCGGCCTGCGCATTGCATCCGACGAAACTTATCCCAACGAGAATCCCGGCAACCGCGACAATTAAAGCTATCCGCTTCACGACCATGACAATCCCTTTCAAACGCAAAGTGCCCTACTATCCTTGTAGTCAAGGTTCAAGACCCAATATATCGAAGGGAGTATTCTAAGCCCCAATCAAGAGAAGTGCAATTCGACAATGTCCTTGTCGTTTAAGACGTGGGTTCTTTGGACGTTCTGGCCGTCGTGGACGCCGGCGCCCCAGATTCTGGCGGACTTCAGCTTGTCGGCTAACTGGCGGTGGATGGCTTGGGCCAGGTCCATCACCGTCGAGCCGACCGGAAGCGTGAAAGGCTCGGTCATATCCGCCGGCTTGCCCGGCGGCTTGGCGTAAATGCGGATTATCGCCAGCAATTCAAAAATCTTGCGCATTAGTCCGTCCATGCCGGCTCCCGTCTTTACGCAGACCTCGACGAACTCGAACGGATAACCGCACGAACCTTTGACCCTCTCCAAAGCTCCCGGTTGCGCGATATCCGACTTCGTACAGATGCAAAACGTCTTCTTGCCCGGGGCGTTGCCGTGCTCGTCGTGCACGGGCTTATCGGCGCCGGCCAGCAGATTGCGCGATTCGAGAAAGTCGAGGCACACGCCCATCTGCTCGGCCACGTCGGCCGACAGATCGATAACAATCGCAATCAGATCGCAGGTGCGATACGTTCCCACCTGGCCCGGCGCGCTGTAGTCGGCGGTGATTGGCGGCATATCGACCAATTCGATGGAAACATCCTCGAACTTCGCCATCCCCGGCACCGGGGCGCCCGTCGCAAACGGAAAATCGGCGATTTGCACATTCGCGTTGGTCAGCGTCCCGACGATCGAGCTTTTCCCGCAATTAGGCGTCCCGATGAGAACCACCTGCCCCGAACCGCCGCGAGGCACGTGGAATATGTCCACGTGCTTGCCCACCTTCTTCTGCTGCGCGCCGGCGTCTTTGAACCTGCTCAGCTTCCTGCGCAGATCCGCACGCATGTGGTCCGTGCCCTTGTGCTTGGGTATCACACGCAGCATCTGCTCCAGCGCCAGAATCTTCTCCTCGTTGGTAGTAGCGCTGCGAAACCACTTATCAGCCTTCAAATAGTCAGGTGTCAGATTAGCAGGCATCGTAACTCCAGCCGGGCTTTCCAATACACTATTCTAACAAACTCCGGCTCAAATCTTCAAACGTTTTTCCCGCGGCCTGAAAGGCACAGCGTATCGGATTTCAGCAGCTCGATTATCCACAAATGTCGTCAAGGTCCCTATGCGGCTAATCTTAGGGGCTCTAACAAAACCTGACTTCAAAAATAGGAATCGCTTCGCGAAGCTGTTTGAATAGATTCCTCGACTTCGCTCGGAATGACAGGTCGAGTCTTGTTAGAGTGCTCTAATCTGAAACCAAATAAAAAGGGCCGGCTTTTATATGGGCCGGCCTTTTTTTTGAACATTATCGACGCTCGGTCATTTGCGGGCGCCGTGGGCGTATTCGAAGAACTTTTCTCTCAGCCGTTTGGTAATCGGTCCCGGCTTGCCGTCGCCGATCGTTCTGCCGTCGATCTCCACGATGCCGATAACCTCGGCGGCGGTGCCGGTTAGGAAGAACTCATTGCAGATGTATAGATCGCATCTTGTGAGGTTCTTCTCAACGACTTCGAGATTCTCTTTCCTTGCCAGCCTGATAACGAGATTGCGCGTTATGCCTTCGAGGGCGCCGGCCTCGACCGGCGGAGTGTAGATTGCGCCGTCGCGAACGATAAAAACATTGTCCCCCGTCGCCTCGGCAACGTACCCCTCGTGGTTGTACATAATTGCTTCCGGAACGTTATTATCGAGCGCCTCAATTTTGGCTATGATATTATTCAGATAGTTCAGGCTCTTGACCTGGGGCGGAATCGCCAGGGGGTGATTTCGAACCGTCGTGGCGCTGACTATCTTCATTCCGGTTTCGTAAAGCTCCTCCGGATAAAGCTGAATCTTGTCCGCTATGATGATCAGACTGCTGTTCGTGCACTGAAAGGGATTAAGGCCCAAAGTCCCTGCCCCGCGTGTGACCACCAGGCGAATATACCCATTGACAATGCCGTTGGCCTCGACGGTCTTCTTGATTGCCGCGACAAGCTTGTTCTTGTCCATGGGCACTTCGAGCCGAATTACTTTGGCCGATTCGTACAGCCGGCGCAGATGGGCTTCGAGTTCGAACACCCTGCCGTCATAGACGCGAATACCCTCAAAGACGCCGTCTCCATAGAGAAGTCCGTGGTCAAAAACCGATACTTTCGCATCAGCCTCCTCCACCAGCTTGCCGTCGAGCCAAATTTTCAGAGCCATAATAAATTCTCCTTGTTTCTTCAGCCTCGCACGCCGACCCAGCAATCACAAGCCCCGACCGTCAGGGAGGGGGCTAACCCCGGCGCCCCGTAAGGGGCAAGCTTACGCTTAGGGCTTATGGGTTTTTATCCCGGCCCGAACAGTTTCTATCGTTTGTGCATGTTGCCGAGGAGCTAAGTCCTTATTTTACCGTCGGCTAACGTAATTATCCGACCGGCCCGTCGCGCGATCCGGTTGTCGTGCGTAACCATTACTATCGTCTGGCCGGCCTTGTTCAATTTCTCAAGCACGTCCAGAATACCATTTCCCGTCGCCGAGTCAAGATTTCCCGTCGGCTCATCGGCCAGGAGCAGCTTAGGCTCATTCATCAGCGCCCGTGCGATGGCTACTCTCTGCCTTTCGCCGCCGGAGAGCTGATACGGCTTATGTTTGACTCTTTCGCCCAGTCCGAGCTGCACAAGCAATTCCATCGCCCGCCTTTTGGCCCGCCGCCGGCAGCCAAACCAGCCCAGAATGCTTCTCGACGCCATCGCGGGCAGAAAGACATTCTCCAATACGCTTAATTCGTCAAGTAAATGATAAAACTGAAAGACGAAGCCGACCACTTTATTGCGAAATCTGTTAAGCTCGCGCCCGCTCTGCCGGCCCAATTGCCTGCCCTCGAAGCTGACAGCGCCTTTATCGGGTTTGTCCAATGCTCCCAGGATGTGCAGAAGAGTGCTCTTGCCGCTGCCCGAAGCCCCGATTATCGCCACGAACTCGCCCCTTTTGACGGTCAGGTCGAGGCCCCTGAGGACTTCGACTCTTGTGGCGCCCATCCGATAAGATTTATCGAGCCGCTCGGCCTTGAGTATGACGTCGTCATTGTTCATAGCTGGTTCACCTGCAAGGTCTCCACCGGTTTAAGTCGGGCCGCCTGCCAGCTCGGCACTAATGCCCCAATCAAGCACGCCGCTATCGCCGAAAAAACTATCACCGCCAGGACTCTCGGACTTATTTCGCTGGGAATATCGCCTATGGCGAACATTGTCCGGTCCCACACCTGAAATTCGAAATGCTCGAAGAGCCAGCGCTCTATCGAGTTAATCCTCAGCAGGAATTGCCACCCACCCAGCACGCCGAGGCACGAGCCGGCCAGCCCAACCGCAAGAGCAAAGCCGCCGAATAGCTCGACAATATCAAAGCCGGAAACGCCGATGCTTCTGAGCACCCCAATGTCCTTGCTTTTATGGCTGATGAGCATATAAAAGACGACCAACACAATAAAGACGGTTACAATCCCCACGAATCCGAACATCACGCCCATGATCATCTGCTCTTTTTCCATTGCTGCGATCAGCGCGCGTCCATAGAGTTTCCAGTCCTGCACTGTGACGGTATTGAGCAGGTAGGCCTGGCTCTCGTTGGCCTTCTCGGACTTGAATATACTCCACAGGCGTCTGGCTTCTTCGCATCCGGTTTTGAGTTTAACGTCAGGCTTGAACTTGATGTGGATTGCATTGATGCGCTTGGTCTGGCCGCTCATTCCGCAAAGCGCCTGGGCCTCGTCGAAAGGCAGGTAGATAATCGAGTCATCCACTCTGGCCAGGCCGCTGTGCGAATGGTCGCTGTAGTAGAATGTCTTCGTATTAGCCAGGGCCGTTCCCGCCCCCGCCAGCGCGCCTCTGGCGGTCAGTGGAAAGCAACTAATGGAAAATCCGATTCGGCTGGGGCTCGAATCGTAAGCATATCTGCTGTTCGAATCTCGCTGCAAAGCCAAATCAATCCCCAGCACGCAGCCCGGCAGATTTGGGTCGTAGCTCGGCACAAACGCCTTGGCCGCATCGTCTCTGCGGTGGTGCAGCGTATCGCCAAAGCCCGTCGCCCGACTGTGCCTGGCCGGGTCGAGGCCCATAATCTCGACTCCACGGGTTAGATCCCGGCCTTGTGGACTTAGAAGTCCGTAGCTTCTTATCACCTCGGAGACGCCCTCAACAAACTCGCTCGCCTCCAGCATATCCACATAGTCCTCATAATATGGAAAGCCGACAAGCGATTCGCTGCCGACGACACAGTCGCCCGTAAAATCGTGATTCTTCTGCTTGAAGTCGCCGACGAGGCCCGCCATCACCGTCATCACAACAACAACGATAAAGACGCAGAGGGCAACCGCCAGCACCGCGAAATACGTGATCCGCCGTTTCAATAAATATCGTGTTGCCAGAATCAGTTTATACATAAGCGTGAAGCGTGAAGCGTGAAGCGGCGTTACGAGATACGCTTCACGAGATACGTTATTCATACCGCAGAATCTCCACCGGCTTCGTCCGCGCCGCCACAATCGCCGGTATCAAAGCCCCAACAGCCGCTGCGGCTATCGCGCTGCCCACTATCGGAAGCACCCAGAACCAGTTGACTTCGTTGGGTATCCTGCTGAACATATATACGCTGCTCTTCCACAATTTCAGCCCGGAGACAACGCTTATCCAACGCTCGATGCCGTTGACGTTTTCGGTGATAATGCACCCGAGAACGACCCCGATGCCCGAACCGATAATCCCCACGCAGCCCCCGAATCCTACAAATATCCAGCAGACCGAGGCGCTCGCCGTCCCGCAGCTCTTTATCACTGCAATATCCCTGCGCTTTGTGGTTACAATCATGTAGAATATGCAGGATACGAGCACGACGACACTGGCGCTGACCACGCCGATTATCAGCAGCAGGAGACCCATCTGTTTTCGTATCTCTTCGACGTATTGGCTCTGCATCTCAACGGCGGTCTCAATATCGACAAATTCCTTGAGGTATCGGTCGCCGCCAAGCTCATCATCGACAAACTCCTGCCAGACGCCGCGAATCTGCGTCCGCGCCGATTCGACATCAGCGCCGAGGCTCAGCTTGATTTGAATCAATTCGGCGACAGGCTCTTGTTCCGGATAAAGGGTATTCTGCAATCGCTCAATAGGCAGAAAGATATAGTTCTTATCGACTTGATAAAACCCGGTGAAGACGATGTCCGCCACGGTGAATTGGAGGGTCCTTCTTCTAAATTGCGTCTCTCCCGGGGGCGAAGACGACTCCTTCTGCTCTATCACCGAGCCAGTAGTCAGGACGACCGATTTACCCACTATTTCTTCAACAGCTTCAAAGTCGTATTCATCGGTTTCTTCGTCCGGCTCCCTAACCACGGCGATTCCGACAAATCCCGTAACCACATTCGGATCAGCGGGGGTCCTGAATGACGGCTCCTCCGGAGAATCCTTCTGTCTGAGCAGCGAACTCTTGAAGGCCGTAACCTTGGCCGCCCGCGCCAGATCGATACCCTGGATATGGACCGCACGGACGTTGCCTTTGCCCAGATACAGCACGCCCTGTCCCGAGAGTGTTGCTTCCGCCGCCTCGACGGCGCCCAATTGCTCGAGACGATCGAGAAGAACGGGGTAATTCGGAAATTTCTTGGGCGGCTGCAGAACAATATCGCCCACAAAGTCAACGGCGATTTGCTTGTAAGCCTTGATAAACCCCGTGAACCCGCTGGCGATAACCATCAGCAGAGATACGCTCAGCGCCACTGCCGTGATGCTCAGGAACACTATCCTTCTTTTTCGCAAGTATCTGAGCCAGAGAAACAATTTCAACATTTCGCATCCGTCGTCATATTTTGTTCAGTGCATAGTCTCTGTATTGTCATACTTGCGCAAGTTTCTACTACTCTGTCACATTTGTATTTCTGGCTTGTCATTCCCGCGAAAGCGGGAATCCAAATTCTAAAGAAGTGGATTCCGCATCAAGTGCGGAATGACAACTTATAGATTCGATTGTTAGAGAGTACTGCCGCCAAATTATCCCGAACATCTCAAGCCTTCCGTGCGCGGCAGTCTCAAGCGCATATCGCAAATGGCTAAGCGCCGTCACCCGTTGATATTGACCTTAGAAGTGGAAATAGCACGACGTCGCGAATGGTCGAGGCGCCGGTCAGCACCATAACGAGCCTGTCGATGCCGATTCCCAGCCCGCCCGCCGGAGGCATGCCGTATCTTAGCGCCGCAATAAAATCACTATCCATCGTGGCCATAGACTCTTGCTGGCCTCGAAGCTGAATCCTGAAATTTTCTTCCTGCACAGCCGGGTCGTTCAACTCCGTATAAGCATTGGCCAGCTCCATACCGGCGATAAACAGCTCGAACCGCTCGGCGTATCGCGGGTCGCTCGCCTTTCGCTTGGTAAGAGGACACAGCGGCGCGGGGTAATCTATCACGAACATCGGCGAGATAAGGTTGTCCTCGACAGCCGCCTCGAAGACCCCGTTGACGACCACAACGTCGTCCATGTTTGTTTGCTCGATTTCGAGCTCTTTCGCTTTCGCCCGGACGGCCTGTATGTCGTCGATATCGCAGCCGGCGTATTCTTTCAGCAACTCGGCATACGTGGCGCGTCGCCAGGGTCGGGCAAAATCTATCATAATAT
>DATEBC010000199.1:0-4551 GCA_035288065.1 Sedimentisphaerales bacterium
ATATATTTCTTGTTCATACCGATCCCTTTCAGAAAAATGATACTCTGAAAGTTGTATCGGCAATTCCTATTCAACCGCTAAAATCAAATGTTATGAGGTACTAGGTTACCATTGCGACCATCTTGCCATACAACAATATCGTCGTAAATAACCTGGTCAATCTGATGCCCAGGACTAATGCAGATCGGAAACTCCCTTCCAGTCGAAAGGTCTTTCCCGTAAATATCGCTGTTACCATTTCTCCAGTCGCCCCATACAACGATCTTTCCATACATACGAGGCCAATATTTTGATGAAAGGTAGACACATATCGGAAACTCTTGGTTTGTTGATAGGTCTTTACCGTATATATCGCTTCTGCCATTTCTCCCGTCCATCCACATGACCACGCTCCCATGAATAGCAGGATATGCCTGCCACGCAGGATTTGTGCAAATAGCAAACTCGTTTGCAGGATCGACATAAGAGGCGGCGTGAAGCTGGGCGCAGGGTGCAAGCGGCATCCAGAACGCCAATATCAACGCCAGGGCCTGTCTTGTGTCCTTGTTCACCTAATGCCTCCTGATAGAGACTGCCGCCAAATACACAGAACCAGTCTAACAGATTGAGCCGCGAAATGCAAGAAAATCTTGGCCTTTGGCGCCTTTGAATCGAGCAATGTTCGTAATGATTTGCCAGCGGGTAATGGAGTGTATGAGATTATCTTATTTGACGAATAGTGCCTTTTGCTGTCTAATTCGGCCTATGATAGTTGTAATCGATTATAACGTGGGCAATGTTAAGAGCGTTTGCAACGCATTCCGGTATATCGGGTGCGAAGTTGAGCTCAGCCGCGCGGCTGGGGCGATAAGGGATGCGTGGGGGCTTGTTTTGCCCGGGGTTGCAGCGTTCGGGTATGCCGTCAGCGCGTTGGGGTCGGCAAGCGAATTGGTCAAAGAGGCGGCGTCGGCGGGCAAGCCTCTTCTTGGGATTTGCGTGGGGTTTCAGATGCTGTTCGATCAGAGCAGCGAGTACGGGGTGCACAAGGGGCTTGGATTGATTTCGGGCAAAGTCGGGCCGATTCCGCCGGGGCGGGTGATTCCGCATATGGGGTGGAATCAGGTCGAATTGCCGAGCGATATGGATTTGTTCGCGGGGCTGGGGGATACAAGGCATTTTTATTTCGCGCATTCGTACTGTGCGAGTGTGAGCGACGAAGCGGCGAAGGTCGCTTATGCGGACTATGGATTCGAGCTTGCCGCGTCCGTGCAGAAGGGCAATATCTATGGGACGCAGTTTCATCCTGAGAAGAGCGGGAAGTGGGGGCTGGATGTGCTGCGGAATTTCCATAATATCTGTGAGAAAGGTTGCGGCCGCTAAGACACGAGGAAATACAGTAGTTGATGGTGGGCTGAAGCACAGGCTGATATGGAACGACCTTTGTCAATAGGTTTTCAACTTGTTTTTTGTTTGTTACATTGTCGTATGGTAAGACTTCGGCGCAGGCGGCTTCGACGATGAATCACTCTGATATGCGTGGATTAGTCCGCTAAAGGACGGGCCTGTTACATGGGCTGTGCCGCCCATTGCTGCATATGTGGTGCAATTGTCCATGATCGGCTCCTTTCGATTGTATGCGGCTGTGTTACCGGAAGGTGATAACCGCGATTGTCAGTGGGAAGGTCCACTTTATGGATAGGCCATGGCTTAACCATCGCATATGCTGATTATCGGTACATGACGGTCTCTGCAGCGCGGGGGCCGGTCGTTCCATATTTTCCACAAGGTTTTTAACAGAACAATAGGTGTGGATAATGATAGAGAAGGTTTGAGATAAAGAGGGACGCCGAATCCGTCGATAATGGTGATGACCAGATATGGGGGGTCACCACAATGAAGAAGTGTCCAAAATGCCGGAGATTCAAGGAAGAGAGTGAGTTCAGTAAGAACCGCAGCCGGCGAAACGGTTTGTCGGACTGGTGCAAGGAGTGTGAACGAGCGCGAGTCCGCAAGTATCAGAACAGGAAACGTGGCGGCAAGTCTCCACAAAGACGCTACAAGCACGAGCAGTCGCACCGCGTTGTCGGAGGAGTCAGAGAGAAACGATGCCGCAGGTGTATGAAGTGGAAAGCCGAAAGCGAGTTCCACCGACACCGGCGGAATAGCGATGGCTTGGATTTTCGGTGCAAGGGATGTGTCCGCAAGGCCCGAAAGCGAAGAGCAATCATCCGGTCAGAAAGGCCAGGGCCTCAGAGTATTCGGTAAAAAGCCTAATTTGAACACCGTTGTTGATCGCAACGGTCTCAAAGAATCTGGCGTCGCTATCGTTGGGGCGACAGAGCAAGGCAATGCCCACGCCGATAGGATGTTTGATCCTTGAAGCGAACTCGTATATCCTTGTCGTTGATATGCCAAATTGCATCTCTCGCATGTCCAGCAAAGCATTTAACGGACCATGCTGCTCACACAAGCTGCATATTTGGCTTCGGGCTTCGAGGAACTCCTCAACATTCACAATGCCCTCTAAACGCAGCTCAATAATATCGAATTCACTGAGTATCCTTATCTCAAATGCCATTGGATCTCACGTCCTTGCCGATACCCATTCTCGTTATGAAACCGTGAATTGCCACGATCGGAACCATTGCGTACTATACCGAATAAACAGCTTGCTGTAAACCGTTTTAGCTACGGGGATTTCAAAAAAAGTTTTCTTGCAGAATTGTCGTTTTCGGGCAGGTGGACGGCTCAACGAGGGCATATCGCTTCCGGGCGGGAAAGATTCACTTCAAGAAGTCCATTCTGATTTCCAGCGAACATGGAAATCACAACGACACGCCGGCAAATTATTCTTCGGTGGCGTATTATTATTACGTGCGGGATGTGGACAAGTAGAGGGAGAACCCCGCGTGAAACGCGGGGCTAAATATCGGATGGTGACGGGAAGTCCTTTGTGGGGATTAGTTTTCTTTTTCTTTCCATGGAATGGTGAATCGTTCAGCTTGTGGGCCGCATAGGAGGGAAGCCTGGAGTCCGCTGCCGTTTGTTGTGTAGAAGGCCCTGCCGTTTGAGACGAAGCCGCCCACGCACTGCAATACGTCTATCGAGGGGCCGGCGTAGATCAGCTCGCCTTCTTTGCTGAATTCGTGGATGTTCAAGTTGGCGGCGAAGAGGTAAGGCTCGGAGAGCGTGAAGCGCGTGCAGCGATAGCTCTGGGTCAGATCGCTGAGGGCTTTCCCGCTGCTCTTGTCTATTAGGTATCCCTGCTTGTACTGGGCGTGGGTGAAGAGATACTCGCTGCCGATTGTTATGACGTGAATCGCGCCGAGGACGGGGTCGGATTCCCAGACAAGAGAGCCGTCTTTCGCATCGAGGCACCAGACTCGGTTGTTTTTTCCTTCGACGGGGTTGTAGCCGCCCAAGTAGAGCCTGCCGGCTTGTGCGGAGATGGTGCAGCCCGCGTGAACGGCGTACTTCGTTGTGGTCCAGAAGGGCTTTCCGGTTTCGGGGTTCATTGCAGCGGTGAGGCCCTGAGGCTCGGCGCTGCCGAAGTAGCAGGAGTAGTAGAGTCTGCCGTCCATAAGGCAGAGTCCGGCGTCGTCTCCGCCCGAACCATATTCGGAGAATTCCCTGGTCCAGAGTTCTTCGCCGGTATTCCTGTTCCACGCGCGGACGAGGGGCTTATGGTCTTTTGGGAAGCTGAAAGTGCTTTGGTGCTCGAAGAGCCATTTTTCGGGCGTGTATTTGCCGGTGCCGAACAGATATATCACCAGGTCTTTGTAAATGACGGGGGGCTGCTGGCGGTTCCAGCTTGGCGAGCCGGTGAAGGGGGCCTCCCAGAGCAGTTTTCCCGTAGCCGCATCGAGGCAGCGAAGAGCGCATGATTTAAGCCCGGCCTGCGGGACATAAAGGCGCTCTTCGTAGTAGAGGGGCGAGGTATATGAGACGTGGACTCCGGGGAAATATCGCCGCCAGAGCAAGCGGCCGGTTTCCTGCTCGACTGCAAAGATTTGTCCCTCGGCGGTATGCGTGTACATTCTCCCGCCGCCGCAAACGGAGAAGTGCTTGACGGTCCCCTCGTATCTGCGGATCCAGTTCATTTTGAAGGGCGGCTTGACGCCCTGGTCGTTCTGATTTGTGTTGGAGAAATTGCCGAAGCTGGTGAACCAGTTGTACTTTGAGTCTGTCAGACTGCCGGACAGGGGGCTTCGTATCTTCCAGAGTTCGAGGTCGTCGGTCTTTGTCCCGGCCGGCGATTTGCTCTTTGTGCCCAGGATATATAAATGGCCGTCCTCGCAGCCGAAGTAGACTCGCCCGTCGCATACAGCCGCCGGGGCCGAGATTGCTTTTCCGAAAGGCGTCTTGAACGACCAGGCCTCGCCATCTCCCGAAAGCGGGACGACATATAGCGTGCCGTCGAGGCCGGCGTGGACAACCGCATCCTGCAACAGTATGGGCGGCGCGATAGAGGGATATCCGCCCAGATATTCGGCGGATTGGCCGGGGCCGTGGCGGCAGAGGCCGAAGCCTTCCTGCGGGCGAGTTCGATATACATCTTCTCCTCGAATGCTC
>DATEBC010000200.1:0-2538 GCA_035288065.1 Sedimentisphaerales bacterium
CGGCTTAACCACAGTGTTAATCTGCGTAAACCTTTCCTTGTCTTGGCACACGCGGCTTCTCTGCACGACACGCCAAAAAAGCTCTGCTCGGGAGACGGCGGCGCACCCTTAACCGAACGCACAACAACAAATCGGGCGGAGGCCCGACCGTAAGGGAGGGCTTTATAATCTCTCCCCCTCTCCGCCGCCGCTCAGACTCCGCGTGTGCAAGCAAGTTGCACACGCCGTTGCTACAAAACTATTGCCCCGCCGGCGGAAATTCTGTTATCATAGTTCCCCGAAGATGAGCCCGCGGGCCGTCTTGTGTTTCACAGGCAGGGTGTGCACTGCACACCTTTTGCTTTGATATTGGATTCTGTACACCATATAGATTCTATCAGGAGATTGTCATGAAAGACCAGCGTTTGATAACTCGAAGAGGCTTTTTGAGCCGGACCGCGGCGGCGGCCGGTTGCAGCCTTGCTCTTCCAGCGATTGTCCCCTCATCGGTCTTCGGCGCAAATGCCCCGAGTAGCCGCATCGTCATGGGTGCTATCGGGGTCGGCTCACAGGGCACCGGCGATATGCACGGCTTCCTGTCCAGCAGCGAGGTCCAAATGGTGGCCGTCTGCGACGTTGATAAGGGCCATCGCGACCAGGCCAAGCGGATAGTCGATGAGACATACAAGAATACCGACTGCAAAACGTACCTCGACTACCGCGAGCTGATAGGCCGAGGCGACCTCGACGCCGTCCAGCTCGCCCTGCCGGACCACTGGCACGCCCTGCCCGCAATCGCCGCGGCAAGAGCGGGCCTCGACATTCACGGTCAAAAGCCCTTCGCACGTTCGATCCGCGAGGGTCGGGCTATCTGCGACGCGGTCCATCGCCACGGCAGAGTCTGGCAGACCGGAAGCCAGCAGCGCTCGGATTACAATTTCCGCCGGGCCTGCGAGCTCGTCCGCAACGGAAGAATCGGCAAAGTCCTCAAGATCGAAGTGGGCCTGCCCACCGGCGGCGGCACGGATGTCAGGCAGGTTACCCAGGTCCCCGAAGGCCTCGACTGGAACTGGTGGCTGGGCCCGGCGCCGTGGGTCCCGTATAGAGGCGTCTGCCACTGGGACTGGCGATGGATTATGGACTACTCCGGCGGACAGCTTACCGACTGGGCCGGCCACCATATCGACATCGCGCATTGGGGTATGGGCTGGGATTATACCGGCCCGGTCGAAATCCAGGGCAAAGGCGAATACCCCACCGACGGCCTCTTCAATGTCGCCACCGCCTACAGATTCGACTGCAAATACGCCGACGGCCTGATCATGACCGTCGCAAACGACCAGCAGATTACCCACGGGGCAAAATGGTATGGCGAAAAAGGCTGGATACACGTCGATAGAGGCGGACTGTACGTCGAACCCGCAGGCATCCTCAAAGAGGTAATAGGACCGGGAGAAACAAGGCTCTACGAAAGCAACGACCACAAGCAGAACTTCCTCGACTGCGTCAAGAGCAGAAAGCTGACCATCTGCCCCGCGGAGGTCGGCCACCGCTCGATAAGCGTTGGGTTGCTCGGAGAGATCGCCATGCTCACCGGCAGAAAGATCAAGTGGAACCCAGAGACCGAGGAGATAATCGGCGACGAAGCGGCAAGCGCACTGCTCGGCAGGTCGTACCGCGAGCCCTGGGTGCTCTAACCTCGACGGAAGATAACTCAGCCAAAAGAGCAAAAATGAGTTCTGCAATTTTGCAGAAGCCTTAAAAAGCAAAACCATAAGGAGCAACATAATGAAAAGGCACTTGACGATATTGACCCACTCTAACAGGAGCCAATCTGTCATTCCGAGCGTCCGCCAATGGCGGAAGGAATCTATTCAAATAGCCCCGCGAAGCGGCTCCTCATTCTGGAAGCAGCTTTTGTTAGACGCTCTGACTCTGTGTGCATTGACTTGCTCATTCCTGACCGCATCGCCGGCCAAAGCCGAAGAAGATAAAAGATGGGAGCAACTATTCGACGGCAAAACGCTCAACGGCTGGACTCAGAGAAACGGAAAGGCCAAGTACGAAGTCGTGGATGGAGCCATCGTCGGCGCCACCGTCCTGAACACCCCCAACAGCTTTCTCTGCACCGAGAAGATGTACACCGATTTCATCCTCGAACTCGAACTCCTCGCGGACCCCGGCATAAACTCGGGCGTCCAGATTCGCAGCCACAGCTACGAGAACTACAACAACGGCAGGGTCCACGGATACCAGGTCGAGATAGACACCTCCGACCGCGCCTGGAGCGGAGGAATCTACGACGAAGCCCGGCGAGGCTGGCTCAATGACCTCAAGAACAACCCCGCCGCCCAAAAGGCCTTCAAGAACGGCCAGTGGAACCACTACCGAATCGAAGCGGTACAGAACAGAATCCGCACCTGGGTCAACGGCGTCCCCGCCGCCGACCTGACCGACGATATGACCGCAAAGGGCTTCATCTCGCTGCAGGTCCACGGCTCCAAAACCGAGGGCCGGAAAATCAGGTGGCGAAATATCCGCATCATCGACTTCACCGGC